>CAYYPB010000322.1:0-4105 GCA_964473405.1 uncultured Planctomycetaceae bacterium | reverse complement strand
CGGCAAAATGCCCACGGAACGTCAGCTTGCCGCGTTCAGTTCTGAACAGAAAAAAAAAAAAAAATAATATAAAAAAAAAAACACAAGACTCACCACTCTTCCTGTCGCCGCTGTGCTGTAGCACTCGAAGCGCAGCGGTGTCGGGAGTGATGGCGTGCGCCCGCCCCACGGACCGCGCGACTGGGCGTCCGCACCCCACGGCAGCGGGCACAAGCCCTGGCGGCCGGCGTCAGCGATACTCGACTCACACTCATCGCACCGGCCGCAGCTGCCTGTCCGACGAATCGCCGTCGCAAGACCCCCATCGACGGCTCGCTCCGCGTCCTGCTGCTCGGCGACGCCGGGGACATCACCGCCGAGTCCATCGGCCTTCACCTGCGTTCCCATCGCCGCCTGTGGGCGACCGCGACGGGCTTGATCAATCAACGCATAGACTCGTATGGCGACGAAAACGCGCCCGAGATTCTCGCGGCCGCCGAACGTGCCCTGGACATTCGTCTGGACAGTGACGAAGTCAGACGCGGCCTCACCGACCGGATCCAAACGAATCTCGGCCCCGCCCTCGTTCGACGCGCATTCGCCCTGGCACTCTCGCGGGCCGGCATCGCTTTCGACGTCAACGGGGCAGGCTGGGCAACCGTGGCGGAGCTCGCCGCCCACGGCCGGCCCGCACCCGAGCCGTGCGAGGCCGTCCATCGACCGGGCGAGTATGACCTACTCGTTTCGCTCGAGACATCGGGACTCGTGCGATCGGACCTGCTCGACGGGCTCGCCGCCGGGGCCGCCGGACTCGTCAGGCGTAACGCGCTCGACGCCACGCCCGATGGGCTCGCCGCCGTCCTCGACATTGATCGCCATGTGTCCCGTTTCACAGCCCGTGACGAACTCGAGGACCTCGTTCGCCGATGCAAGAAAAACCCCAGTGCTACCGCGGAAACCGCCGCCGCCACAGCGGAGCACCTCAACGCCACCCACACATGGCAGCACCGCCTGCGCAGCATCCTAGACGCCTAACCCACCGCGCCAGTCATACCACAACCCACGCGAGCGCCGATCGCGGCTTGCCGTTTGGCGTTCACGCCGACGCCCCGCCAGGCCTGCCCGGCAAACCCCGATGCTTGGCGATAAACCGCAGCAAGCTCCGAAAATGGTGCAACCCCGCCCGGCTAAGCGGCGTGCCACTCATTCGTCGATGCGCATGAACGCACTCGATCTCGGGGCAATGCACCACGCGCAGACCCTGCTGCCATGTTCTCAGACAAAAGTCCACGTCCTCGAAGTAGAGGAAGAACCGGTCGTCGAACAGCGGCCTATCGCCGAGATCAGATCGCCGCAGGAACATCGCCCCGCCGAGCCCCCAATCCACATCGACGGGCCCCGATCGATCCAACGATTCGCAGAGATATCGCCGGAAGAACCTCGGCTGCCAACGCAACCTCCGAAGCGGCGATCGAGCATACAGCACGACGGGCCAGGTGTAGAACCGACGCACCGACGACTGCAATGCTCCATCGGGATATCGCAGCAACGGCAGCACGACGCCGACATCCGGCTCCCGGCCGAGGATACCCACGGCCCCGTCCAAGGCCCCCGGCATGACGCGCACGTCAGGATTGGCGACAAACAGGATATCGCCGGCGGCGCGCCCCATCGCGAGGTTGATCCCCGCTGCGAAACCCACGTTTTCCGACGGCAAGACCGTCACCGACAAACCGGGCGCGGAGGGTAGATCCAGCGATTCGTCCGGCGAGTTGTTGGTGACCATCAACTCGACATCATGCCCAGACGAGTGCTGACCAAGCGACGCCGCAAGCTCGGCCAGGTCCGAGCCGCTGTGATAGTTGACGCATAGCACGCTGATCATCGCGAGGGCTCCCCGCGATCTGAGCGGCGGACCCGCGAGGAAACGTGCAGCCGCCACCAATCTCGAACGAGTCGCGACTCGATTTGCGCCCCATCCGACGCGGCCAACTCGGCGTCGTGCCTGCGTTTCTCGACAATCTGCGGCCGCTCGCGCCGAGCGGCCCACTTCCCGGCGAGATAGGGTCGCAAACAACCCTGCCGCCATTTGTTCAGGCATTGCAATCCGAGGAAGCAAGCGTGCGATACGAGATGCCGACAACGCAGCCGCGCGGGCATGTGCGACCACCAGACCACCTCGGCGTTCCGCGCGGAGTTGAAGTGATAACGCCAGCCGGTCGGACTGTAGGACGAGCTGAGATGATGGTAGCAGATCGACGCGCGAGCGAACGCGCACTCGTAGCCGGCCCAGGCCAGGCGAAAGCCAAGGTCCACGTCTTCGTAGTAACTCACGAAACGCTCGTCCAGATAGCCCACGCGGTCGACCGCCTCACGCCGATAGAACGCCGACGCCCCACTGGGAGAGAAACACGCCTCATCCAACGTCTCGGCCGTCTCGCGCGGCATCAAGTGGTTTCGCTTCAAGGCCCCCCCAGCCACGGAGTACACGTCGCCAGCCGTGTCGATCAGATGCGGCGGCTCCGCCAGCAGCACGAGCGATGCGACCGCCCCGACCTCTGGCCGATCGAACGGTCGAAGCCCCTCGGCGAGCCAATCGCGATCGACGTGCGTGTCGTTGTTGAGCAGAACGACGAACGGCGTCGTCGCCGCGCGAAGACCCACGTTGCACGTGCCGGCAAAGCCGAGGTTGCGGTCGTTACGAACGAGGCGGACCTGCGGCCATTTCGCCGCCAGATAGTCCGCGCTATCGTCGGTGGACGTGTCGTCGACGATCGTGACAACCAGCCGCGGGTCGCTCTGGTCGCGGAGCGATTCCATCAGGTGCGGCAAGTATTCCATGCCGTTATAATTCGGTATCACGACGGTGGCGATGGGATCTGCCATGGGGTAGGAACGTCCTGGCGGACGCGCTTCGCAGCCCGCCCCTTCGAATCGGAATCGTGCGACCACTATACCCGGAGCCCCCGCTTCAGGCGACGGGACCCAGAGGGACACCCCGGCGCGTGAACTCGCAGAGAGAAATCAACCAGCAGGCCGACGCCGAGCAGCGATCGCGGGCGGTCATCATCGCCATAGTGACGAGTGTGCTCGTCTGCGCGATGGAAATCGGCCTCGGCTGGTCGCTGGGCCTCGAGAGCCTGCTCGCCGAAGGCGCCCACACGCTGCTGGACGCGGTCGCCTCGATGATCGTCCTCATCGCCGTGTATCGTGCCGCCAAGCCGGCCGACCGGCGACACCCGTTCGGCCACGGCAAGTACGAGGCGCTCGGCGCGGCCATCGAGGGCGCGTTCATTCTCGCCGCGGCGCTCGGCATCCTCTATCGCGGGCTAGACCGACTTGCCAGCGGCGAGGTGCCCAAAGATATCCCGCTGTACGTTTGCGCGATCGCTGGGGCGGCATCGGTTCTCTATCTGTTCGTCTCGATGTACCTGATGCGGATCGCTCGCGAAACGCACTCACCCGCCATCCTGGCCGAGGCCCTGCATCTGCGAACCCACATCTACATCACAGCCGGCCTCGGCGGCGGCCTGCTGATCGGTCGGATCGGCGACTGGCCCATCGCCGACACGCTCCTGACGCTCGGCATCGCCGTGTGTCTTGCCGGCATGTCGTTCCACATCTTCCGAGAGGTCTTGCGACAGATGTTGGACGTCGCACTGCCCGCCGAAGAGGTCGAGCAACTCGAGGAGGCGATCCGCCGGTTCGGCCATCGCTTCGTCGAAGTCCATGGGCTGCGCACCCGCAGAGCCGGCACCGAACGGCACATCGAGATGCACCTGGTCATGCGTCCAGACGAGACCGTCGCCAAGGCCCACGCCCTCAGCGACGAAATCGAAGCGGTGATCCACCAAATGTGGCCGAACGCCCGCATCATGGTCCACATCGAGCCCGTCGACAACGAACGCACCGACCACGACACGTGGATCAAGGGCCAGCCCAAGGACGGCACGGCCGACGCCTCTCCGGACGAGTGCGAGTCCATGCACTAGAGCATTTTAGACTTGAGAAGGCACTTGCGATGGGTCGCGATCAGCGGGGGCGATCAGAGCCGCGACCGTAAGGGAGCGACCCCCGCTCGAAGGAGAGGGCCCTCGTTTGGCACGATAAGCGCTCCCTTACGGTC
>CAYYPB010000321.1:0-4121 GCA_964473405.1 uncultured Planctomycetaceae bacterium | reverse complement strand
ACGACCAGACGCCCTGCAATCGCACCCCAACGAATGACACCAAGGTCCAAAGACTTTGCGGGCATTTGCGGCCATTGGCACTTCTTTCTGGTGTAAACGAACGTCGCCGGGCTCCACAGAACGGCCCTTGCGTCGGCCTCAAAAGGAAAAAGAACGAAAAATGATCAACAGGCAAGGAGCCAGAAACGGGACGTCGCTGCTCTGTAGAAAGGCCATGGCCGTAGCCTCTCTACGCAGCAGGTCAGGCTACTTCATCGAGCGGATCAGGATTTCTCGTCGCTTCAGGCGTCCCGGGGCGTGCCTACAGCAAGTCCGTCACACGCCGCGTCAGGGCCTGGGCCGTTGCTTCGTCCGCCGCCTCGGCGATCACGCGGGCGATGGGCTCGGTGTTCGATGGGCGGAGATGGACCCAGCCCTCGGGCCAATCGATTCGCAATCCGTCGACATCATTGGACGTGCCATCGAGCTCCTCGGCTGCTCGTCGCAACCATGCGTCGATCTTGGCTCGGTCGATCTCGAACTTCTCTTTGATCATGACATAGCTCGGCATCGCGTCGACGATCTGCGACAACGGCCGGCCCTCGTCGGCCAGCAAGTTCAAGACCAGCCCCATACCAGCGAAGCTGTCGCGCACACTCACGACGCGCGGATCGATGACCCCGCCATTGCCCTCGCCGCCGAGGATGCAGCCTGCCTCGATCACCGCCGCCGCGACGTTGGCCTCGCCGACGCGCGTTCGGTGAATGACCGCCGCCCCACCGACGGCGGCGGCGAGATCGTCCACCATGCGCGATGTAGACAGATTGACGGCAATCGGCCCGGGCTGTTGCCCCAGCCGGTACTTCGCGGCCAACGCGACGGTGTACTCCTCACCGATATACCTACCCTTGTCGTCGACGACGGCCAAGCGGTCGGCGTCGGGATCCTGGGCGAAGCCGATGTCCGCGCCGTGCTGCCTGACCGCATCGCACAAACCGGTCAAGTTCGCCGCAGTCGGCTCGGGCGTATGTGCAAACAGGCCGTTAGGCTCGCCGTTGATCTGAACCACCTCGCAGCCGAGCCGATCGAGCAACATCCGACCGCCGACGCAGCCGGCCCCGTTGACGCTATCGAGGACAACCTTGACGCGCCCGGCCTTGATCTTCTCGACTGCCAAGACCTCGAACACGCGGGCGATGTGCCGCTCGTGCGTCGAGTCGTCAAGCGATGATCGACCCACGCGATCGGCACCGACAAGGGCGAAACGCTTCTCGCGATACCGGGCGAAGATCTTCTCGGCATCCTCGGGCGGCGGGGCAAAGCCCTGCGACGTGAGAAACTTGATGCCGTTCCACGGGGCCGGGTTGTGACTGGCCGTCAGGACGACACCGCCGGCGACGGAATGCTCGGCGATCATGATGGCCACGCCCGGTGTCGTGACGACGCCGAGGTCGACGACATGGACGCCCGACGCGAGCAGGCCGCCGACGAGACAACCGTTCAGCATGGGACCGCTGGCGCGGGAATCTCTCCCCACGACAACCGTGCCGCCGCCCAGGTGCGAGCCGAAGGCCGCGCCCATCTCGGCGGCCAGGGTCGGCGTCATGGTCTCACCGACGATGCCGCGAACGCCGGATACGCTCATTATCAGAGTCATGATTGAGTTCCTGTCTTCGTTGGATGGCTCGGCCCGGCGGACGTGCCGCACGCGGGGCAAACGCCGCCGTCGCAGTCAGCCAAGCCGTGGCCGCAACACGCACAAACGCCGCGCCGTCTACTGCGGCGCCGATGATACACGCGCAGGCAGCCCGCCGCTGCCAGCACGATCACGGGAATGGCCGAGAGCCCGACGAGCGGTACCAAAGCAACCGCCGTGACGTCGAGTTTCAGCCGGCCCCTCGTGGAGGGCGGCCAATGCGGCCCGCGAGTCAGAACGCCCGCAAAGGATTCCGCACTCCACAAAGTCAGCAAGCGAACGACGGACTCACGAGCCAGTTGATTCGTCAGCTCGGGCCTGGGCACGCTCCGCTCGACGCGATCTCTCAGAGATCTCAGGCCCCTGCGCGTAATCGTCTCTCGCTGATTGCTCCGCGCGGTGCTGTAGGTCTGTTCAACGTCACTCCACCATCGCTCGCGGACCATCCAATCCGAGTAATCTCCCTGAATGACGACGAACCGATCGTCGATGAGGAAGTGGGCGTACATCCTATCCGACGAAAGATGTGTCGCGGCCCCCGGCCTGACGGTTTCGAGGCCCAGTGCCGCGGCGAACACGACAAACGGCAAACACATCAGGACCTGCACGATCGCGCCGAGCCGAGTCGAACGAGTGGCTCGTTTCGCGTCCCTTGCGAGCAGAGAGTCGCTCGCCGGCTGACGCTCGGGACCGGGCGTCCCGCACTCTGGACAAACGCCGCTCGCGTTACCCACGAGACTGTATCCACACGACGAGCAGGCGTTCCGTCGCCTTCGGCGTGCCTGACGCCGGGCACCAACACAGTAGAGAACGGCCACAACGAAAACGGGGATAGTGGATAGCTGGAGAAGCTGCCGAATGCCGATGGCATCCATCCGCACGGAGGTACCGGTTCGCGGCGGCCAGAAAGTGCGGCGAGTCAAAACACCCCAGTGCGTCGTCTTCCTGGACGGGCCGAGAACATACAAGACCGCTTCTTGGGCCAACGATTCGGTCAGCTCGGGCTCGGGTGTGCTTTGCCGCACACGGTCCTGCAACTCGCCGATGTCCCAGTAGTTGAACGTATCCTGCTGGTTCCGCAGGGCGTCTCGGAGCGCGGTCTCCAGATCATTTCGCCACCGCCTCTCGATCATCCAGCCGGCGTAGTCGCCCCTGAGAACGATGAGGCGTCCATCCACGAGGAAATGAGCATACGTCCGGCTCGCAGACAGGTAGGCTCCGGCCAGCGGCTTGTGCTGGCTCACTAGCAGGGCCGCCGTGCAGAGGACAAACGGCAGGCACGCGGCGACGCGACACAGGATGCCGAACCACGATCCGCGTTTCAAGCGTCCTGCTCCTGCTGGCGTTCCAGATCCTCTCTCACCTCGGGGCGGAGGTACAGCGTGTCCATCTCGGGCAAGGGGGCAAGGGCTGCGAGCGTTCGTTCGTATCGCGTTTCTGCGTCGGTCATGGTATCGACGAACAGCCGGCGCTGGCCCTTGACGACGCAGAAGCCGCCCCCGTCGCCGCCCATCGGGACGCGCTGGATGGTCAGGCCGATCTCCTCGGCCGCTCGCAGGAGTTCACTGAGCCGGGCTTCCAGGTCCATTCGATCTATCGCTCACCGCCACGCAGGCTTTGCCGATCTGGGGGCCGGGACGGCCCCGGCTCAATTGGGACTGTTGGGTCGTGCATCGCCGTCGAGCCGACGGCCCGCGCATACCCTCCGGGGCGTCAAGGACGTGTCGCCTTCACGCCGATAAGACGGTCGAACCGGCTTGCAGCCGCAACGAGGCCCATCACCCATGCTCGACGAAACCGCCCCCGGGATCAACCGCCAACCTCCTCGACCGTCGGAGCCGACAGCGCCGGGGCCGACCGGCCACACGCCGACAATCTCGATCAAAGACCAACTCGACAAGCTGGAAGGCCACATGGCCTCTCTTCAGGAGCAAGTTCAGCGGCTCCAACGGATGGCCTCGCTCGGCACCGTCGCCGCGACGCTGGCCCACGAGTTCAACAATCTGCTGACGCCGATCATTTCCTACAGCCAGTATGCCTTGTCGCGAGATGACCCAGCACTCCTGCGAACGGCGGTCGAGAAGACGCACAAGAATGCCGAGCGACTGACGACGCTCTGCGGGCACATCCTCGGCCTCGCCACCGACGATCAGATGGGCCCGACCGACGCGGAGATCAAGCCGCTTCTGCTCGAGGCCGTCGCATGCCTGGGGCGCGATCTGGAGAAAGACAACATCGCCTTCTCGGTGGACGTGCCGGATGATCTAGTGGCCCGCGTCCGCCGTGGAAGTCTGCGGCAGATTCTGTTCAACCTCGTACTCAACGCGAGGCAGGCCATGTTGGGTCGTGCCGGTACGTTGACACTTTCGGCGTATTCATCGGAGGATGGGGCCGTCGAGATCACCGTGGCCGACACCGGCCCCGGCATCCGCCCCGAGCACATGGA
>CAYYPB010000320.1:0-4122 GCA_964473405.1 uncultured Planctomycetaceae bacterium | reverse complement strand
ATGTGCATCACGGCCCTGGCGATCGTTGGCTCGGTCGGCATCCCCGTCCTTCTCGACCTTTTCACGCGCCAGCGGCCGCGTGAAGTGTCCGCAACTCGCGGACGCACGGCGAAACGCGAAGCCCGAGCCACGATGGCCCCCTACCAACGGCTGCCACAACTCGAGGCACTCGCGGCTCTGGTTCTCCTCGCCCTCGGCGCGCTTCTGCTGTTCTACTGTGAAACGCCTCGCACACTGCCCGCGCAGCTCGTCCCGGAGAGGCCGTTCGATCTAGGCCCAGGGCGCGTGACGATGCGGGACATGGCCTCGCACGGCGACCGGTGGACCACCGCCGTATTCGTGTCCGGCACCCTACGTTCCGCCGGCTTGCAGAGCATTCCCGTCTCGCAGGGCGCGCTGTCCTGGCCTTCGTTCGGCACCATGCTGCTGTGGATGACAATCGGCGGATCAGTGGGCGGTTTGGCCGGCGGCATGCGCACGACGGCACTGCTGCTGCCGCTCCTTTGTCTGCTTTCGCCCAAGCGAGACTGGGGACCGCAAACCGGAGGCCCCGGTTTGCGCAGACTCATCCTCAAGCACGTTACGCTCTTCGTCGGGGCGTGGTTGATCGTCTGCGTCGTGGCGGCCCTTGCGCTGGGGGCAGCGACCACAACGACGCCCTACGAACGGGTCTTCGAAGGCGTCGCAGCCTTCAGCGGCGTCGGGCTGACGACCGGCCTGTCCATTCATTTGACGCCGGCCGGTCGTTTGGTGATGATCGCTCTCTTCATCGTGGGCAGATTCGGCCCGGCGGCGTTCTGGCTATGGCTGGCCGGGCGAATCAACGCGCACGTCCATCGCGACGCACCGCGGCCGGCCAGGGCGGCACGGCCCGCTCAGTAGGGAACACCGTGACGCGAACAACGACCTTCATGATGCGAACGCGCCTGGCAGTGTGTGCCACGCTGATCTCGTTGCTGCAGGCCGGTTGTGCGGCCCCCGAGAAGCGTCCCCCCCGAGAGCGAACCCGACTCGAGCTCATCCGCCGAGGCGGCACGGTCAGCATCTCCGGAATCGGCCCGCTGGCGGGCTTCGCCAAGGACCGCGACAGTACGTTCACGCATTGTCTCGAGCGCGTCCTCGAGGCCAAAGGCCGCAAGGTCGGCTACGACGAGCTGATGGGCCTCAGCGGACTGGCCTTTCGCCTCCAGTTTCGGGCCGGTCGCTGGGACGTAGGGAACACCGATCCACTCGTCGGGGAGAACTGCGTCGCGACGATGTGCAGCGCGGTCGGCGTGGAGTTTGAGGTTCGCGTTGTTCGGCTGGACGAACTAACCCAGGCCGCCGCCCTGCGTCAAGCGATCACCCAGAGCATCAACTGGCGGATGCCCGTCCTGGCGGCCAACATCATCCGGCCGGAGGATTGGGGGATCATCACGGGATATAGCCCCGGGCATAAATGGCTCTGCCGATCCTACAACGGCGGCGCGCTTCGGACGGATCGGCCGGCCAATGGCTGGCCCACGGCCGTCGTCCTGTTGAGAAAGCTCAAGCCCCGCCCCGACGCCAAGGAGCAATACGTCGCCTCGCTGCGTCGGGCCATCGACTTCTTCGAGCGCCGCAGAACGGGTGACTATGCCCAGGGGACCAAGGCTTTCGAGTATTGGTGTGATGCATTGCTGCGCGTCCGCGACCGCGGCTACATCCACGCGAACGCCTGGACGTACATCGGCTTGATGGATGCCCGAGCGGCTGCGGCCCGCTATCTCCGCAGTATCGCGCCAGGCTTCGGCGCTCGCGGAGAGTTCATGAAACAGGCGGCAGATCTGTACGACCGAGAGGTCCGCCTGCTTCAGGCCAACTACCGCTTCGTCCCCTCGGAGTCGAAGTTCCCCGACACGCTACCGCCGCAGAGCATTCGCCAGTCGCAGGTCGATGCGCTGCGCAAAGCGATGGGCCTCGAAGCCCAAGCCATCGCCGCGCTACGAAAGGCGATCTGACAGCCCAAACGCTCGGCGACCTTGCCTGACATCTCAAGATGTCCCGAAGATCTCCAACTCAAGCCTGTCCAGAAACGCTCGCGCCGTCTCAACGTTCACGTAGTCTTCGAAGAAACTCGTCGTTAGCGTCATGCGGTCGCGATAGGTCGTGAACCCTATGATCCAACCCGGGTGACATTGGACCGGGCCCACGGCGCAGAGGTTCGCGATCCGTCCCGGTCCGAATGTGAACGCATCGGCACCGAAACGATAACCCGTCGTGCAAACGGCACCGCGTGGATATCGATGCGTCACGAGCCCGCGGGTCATCGCCAACGGCCAGCGCAAGGTCGCGCGGCACATCTCGTACATGGCCTCGTCGTGAGCCTCAGTCACATACGCCTTCAGTTGCCTCGCCACGGCCGCATCGGCCACGTCCCAACTCTCCACGTCCGCCGCTCGCAGATCGACCCACGGGATCGTCACGTAGTTCCCATGCACGCCGGGCCGCTCGCCGACGCGCGGAAGCGGAAGCGCCAGCGAGAACAGATGTCGGTCTCGGGGCCTGCCGCTCTCTGACGCCATCGCCTGGTACGTCCTCGCCACGCCGGCCACGATTGCCCGAGCATATAGCAGCGGCCCCGGCGTGCAGCGCCGCTTCGCCACTGCTTCGAACGCCTCGCGCTGCGCCGCGTCGAACGGCCTCACCACAAAGTTGCATCGCTTGTCTTCACAGGCCGGTCGTCCGACGACGCGCGGTTGATAGACTCGATCCTGCTTCGCGTAGTCGAGGCGTCCCTGCCACACGCGCAAGAGCGATTTGGGAAACGACCCCTTGAACGGCCGCGCGTGCATCGCACGAGGATCCTGCCCCAGCGTCGGCGGACGGCCATTCAAGATCGCATCCAACTCGCCGAGCAACAAGTGCCCGCCTTCGAGGTCCATCAGCGGATGCGCCCAACGTAGCCCCAGACGGTGGAGCTTCTCGCCCATCTCGACATGAACGAGCCGAAGCTGCGGACCTGAGAACGGATCAACCGTGTCATCCAACGTCCGCCGGAAAGGCTCCCACGACTCGCCTTGTGCACCCGCGGGCGCGTGATGCTCGTACTCGATGGCCTGCTCCCCATCCGTGTCGGCGGCAACGTGCCATTGGGCCCGCCGAAGCATGGACGTGCATCGGATGTGTGCGGAAAGTGCCGGAAACCGCCGTCCCAGTTCGCGCACGGCCTCGGCCATCGCTGCGGGTGGAAGCTCTCCCTCCACGTCCGCGATCAGCATCACGGGCAAGCCGCAATACCCTCGTCGCCGCAGCGCTTCGTGCGAAGCCAGCAGAACGTTGTCGAACGCATTGGGAAAGTACGAGATAGCGCGCGGCACGGCGAAGCACCCTCCGGATCGCCGCCGCGGCTGGGGCTACTCCGCGTCGGCGGCGCTGGCCTGCTTGACAGGCGGCAGATAGCTCGTGGCCATCATCCGAACGTAATCGGTGGCGGCGGACTTGCCGAGTTGCTCTAGCACCTGGCGAAACTTCTCACCGTGCTGCTCCGCAAAGAGACGGACGGCCAACAGCTTGACAACGGGGTGTTCCTGCCCGCCGGCGGGATCGGCCCGGACGCGCGGCGCGGCGGCGATGGTTACGCGAGAGTCCAGCGGCGAGCCGCCAGCCGCGACGAGCGCATGGGCCCGAACCTGCCAGACGCCGTCGCCGAGGAGCTCGGGCAGCGCCGTGTGAAGGCGATCGACGGGAGTCGTGCTCGTCGCCTCAGCCGACAGACCGGCGTGGATCGTGCAGAGAATCGCACCGATGCCGTCCGCCGCCGCGACACGGTCGGCCACCTCCGGCGATTGGACGCGATCGAGCAGCGTCGTGATGCCCTCGGGAGAAACGTCCATCGCGCTGCGGCTGAGGGTGATCGGCCCGGCCATGATCGTGCCCATACCGCGAACCAACGAGCCCGACTCGAAGATCGGATCCAGCATCGCGGTGACCTCGATTCGCTGCGGCTCGGTCACGGCTTCCAGCAGATGCTCACGAATCGGGCCGACATCGATCGAAACCGTCTTCTCAAAGGCGTCGGCCCGCCACAGCACGGGCCCGGCGGTCCTCATGATCTGAATCGTGTTGTTGGAGGGATCACCGGCCGGCCGGCTCGCGCTGGAG
>CAYYPB010000319.1:0-4124 GCA_964473405.1 uncultured Planctomycetaceae bacterium | reverse complement strand
CGTCGGCAGGCAGCTCGTGCTACCCGACAAGCGGTATTCGACGCGGCATCCGCTGATGAGACTGCCCGCGGATCAGGCGGCCAGCCAGACGGCGGTGAGCAAGACGGCGTAGTATGACAGCATCGCGTCGTCATGGGGGGGAGCGCCGCGGGCTTTCCCGGCGCGCCGGGACGCGGCCGTACGACGCAGAGTGGCGTGTTGTCGCATGGCAGCGCCACGCAGGCCGAAAGCCTGCAGCTCGGTAGCGAGAGGGAAGGCCCCACATCAGGGTGGTGTGGGATTGCCACGGACGGCAAAAGAAGTTTGGAACTCTAGGACCGCCGGCGCGGAGCGCCACGAAGGGCGGCCGAGGAGGAGTAAGCCATGTTGGTGCTTTCGCGTCAACGAGACGAGACCATCATGATCGGTGACGACGTCGAGATCACCATTGTGGACATTCGGGGCGACAAGGTGCGCATCGGAATCACGGCGCCTTCGCATATTCCCGTTCACCGAAAAGAAGTCTACGACGCCATTAAGCGAGAGAATCGTTCGGCGGCGAACATCAAGCCGGAGGATCTTCCGCCGACGGACTCGGCAGGACGAGGCGGTCAAAGCAAGAAAGATCCATCTGGGCCGGCCAAGGGATCATAGTATGCCGGCCGGCGCCAAGGCAGCAATGGGGCCGGCGCAGAACAACGCGGCACAGGATGATGCCGCGAGATACGCACGGAGGATTGCGTCATGACACGCATCAACACGAATACGGCCGCGCTGACAGCGACCCGCAATCTGACGAGCTCGCAGAATGCGCTGCAGACCTCGTTGGAGAGACTCTCGACGGGATTGCGGATCAATCGCGGGGCCGACGATCCGGCGGGGCTGATCATCTCGCAGAACCTCCGGTCCGAGATAGAGTCGGTGCGTCAGGCCATCTCCAACTCGCAGCGGGCCTCCAACGTCGTCGCCACGACCGAAGGCGCGTTAGACGAGGTCGCTTCGTTGTTGAACGACATCCAGAGTCTCATCATCGAAGCGGCCAACTCAGGGGCCGTCTCGGCCGAGGAGATCGAGGCGAACCAACTCCAGATCGATGATGCCATCGCATCGATCACGCGCATCGCCAATACGACGACGTTCGGCGGCCGCAAGCTGCTCAACGGCTCGCTGTCGTATGTGACCAGCGGTGTGGTGGGGACCGAACTGACCGACCTCAACATGAGTCGGGCTCAACTCGGCACGGCGGCGTACCTGCCGGTCGAAGTCAACGTCATCCAGTCCGCCCAGAACGCGCAACTCCTCTGGACCGCCGGCACGATCTCCGCTTCGGTCACGCTGGAAATCGCCGGGCCCAGCGGCGTCGATTCGGTTCCGCTTCAGTCCGGGCAGACCGCGACGCAGGTTCTGGCGGCGATCAACAGCAAGTCCGACGCGACGGGCGTCAATGCAGCCTTCATCAACACGGGCATTCCGAGTTCCGGTCTGACGTTCACGACGACCGACTACGGCTCCAACGCCTTTGTGCAGATCGAAGAGATCGGTGCGTCCGGAACGTTCACCAACTCGCTCCAGAACATTGACGGCGATGCGGTCAAGCGAGACATCGGACGCGACGTCACCGCTACGATCAACGGGGCCGGTGTCGTCGGCAAGGGTCTGCGTCTCAAGCTTAACAACGCGTCGCTCGGGATCGACATCCGCGTGCAGGACGCCTTCAACACGAACGGCTCGTCGTCCTCGTTCGCGGTCACCGGCGGCGGAGCCAAGTTCCAGCTCGGACCCGGCGTCGACACGAATCAGCAGTCGAACATCGGCGTTCAGTCCGTCGCCGCAACGCGGCTGGGCAACCAGACGCTCGGGTTTCTCCAGGAGATCACGACGATCGGGCAGTACGCGCTCACGAAGGACAAAGCCTCGCAGGCTGCCGCCATCGTGGACGAGGCGATCGAGCAGGTGTCCGTGTTGCGGGGCCGATTGGGCGCGTTCGAGAAGAACACGCTCGATACGAACGTGAGTCAGTTGGCGATCACGATGGAGAATCTCGTCGCGGCCGAGGCCAGCATCCGAGACCTCGACTTCGCGGTCGAGACGAGCAATCTGACGCGGAATCAGATTCTCATCAGCGCGGGCACGAGTGTCTTGGCCATTGCGAACCAGACGCCGCAGACGGTGTTGTCGCTGTTGCAGTAGCTGTGAGCCGTGAGCCATCGGCCGTCAGCTATCAGCCCTCAGCTTTCAGCATGCGTGGCCCATTCTTTGCGCGTTTGTGTTTAGCCGCGCCCCAACGGGAAGCGCTCATGGACCGCGCCAGCGCTTCTGAGTTGGGGCGCGGCCAAGCGCGTGCGCGGGCGTGCTGCGCGATCCCTCGCATGGAATCGCCGCGCGGGCTGAAGCCCGCGGCTCGTCATGCGACGCTACGGCGTCTTGTTGATGATCTCGGCCCAGTGGAGGATCTTCTTCTGGGTGCTGCCCCCGTAGAGTTGGCCCTTGATGTCCTTGCCGTTCTTGTTCTCCCAGACGATCACGAATCCGCCTTCGCCGTTGGCACTGACGTTGGTATCCTTGTTCTCGAAGCCGGTGGTGTTGACCTGGAACTCGACGTCCAAGGCCGTGCCCGAGGCGTCGTATTGGTGTGCATAGACATTATCGTCGGCATGGTTCTGCCACGTGACCACAAAGCCGCCATCGCCAGTCGAGGCGACGCCTATTCCCTTGCCCACCGCGAGTGGTGAAACGCCAGAGCCGCCAACCGAAAACGAATTGCCCAGGGCACCTCCCGAAGCGTCGTAGCGTTTGGCATAGGTGGCAGCCTGCAGCTTGTTCTCCCAGGCAACGACGAAGCTACCGTCGGCCGCCACAGCCACGTTGGGCTTCTTGTGATCGCCGCCAGACGCGTTGACCTGGAACGAGCTTCCCAGCGCGCTGCCGGATGACTTGTAGCGACGGGCGAAGATGTCCTTGGCACCGAGCGACGTTTTTCGTTCCCACACGACGACGAACGCCCCATCGTCGGCCATCGCTACCGCAGGCTTCTTGTGCTCGTCGCTGGAGGGGCTGACCTGGAAAGGATTGCCCTTGGCGTTCGCCGACGCGTTATACAGGCGAGCATAGACATCCTTGTCAGTACCGCCGGCGTCCTGGTCCCAAACGACAACGAACCTGCCGTCGGGCGTCATGGCGATGTCCGGGTTGTCGTGATCGCCGCTGGAGGCGCTGACCTGAGATGCACTGCCGGTTGCGTTGCCCGACGAGTCGTACTGTCGGGCGAAGATGTCCCGATTGCCGATGGACGGCTTGCATTCCCACACGACGACAAAACCGCCGCCGTCGGCCAGCCCGACCGACGGCGAACCGTCTTCGTCGGTTGAGGTGCTGATTTGGAGGGGGTTTCCGATCGCGGTGCCGGACGCATCGTAGCGGCGAGCCCAGACGTGCTTGTCTATCTTGTTCTCCCAGACGACGACGAAAACGCCGGAGGAGTTCATGGCGACACAGCCGTTCTTGGTGTCGTCTATCGTGGTGTTGGCCTGGAACTCGCCGCCGACAGGTGCTGCGAACGCCGGTTGTCCGGACAGTAGGACGGCCGAAATGGCCAGACAGAGGTGGGCGCATCGAAGTCGAAAGAACATGTCAATCCCCCGTTTCCGTCGACGTCCAGATGCGCCGATCCTCGCAGCCGACAGGCTCTGCGTCGCTCTGCGATATCAAGACGGCCCCACAGCCGCCCTCTCTGGGACGCAGACGCGTCCGCACGACACATGGGCGCGCAGCCCTGTCGGATAGCCTCAATCCATCCGTTTCATCGTCAAGAGTCGGATTCAATCTGTGGTTTGACAAGTCGCCGCAGGTTTCTCGGACGGCAGAAGGTCCACTTTCGATGAGCTGTCAGCCATCAGCTATCAGCCGTCAGAAATGGTGACGGGAGCCCGGCGATGCTCAGCATGGCCTGGTGACAGAGTAGAGCGTCTGGAGAGGAACTTCGTGGCCTTCGACGCCGTTTCTTCTCCTGCAGATAGCTGACGGCTGACAGCTAGCCGGCGGCCGCCGCGTTATCGGCTAGTGCATGGCCACACCCGTTCTTTCGGGGTCGCCAGACCCCCCCCAACCGAACCGCGACCGTCAGGGAGGGGCCCGTCCCGCGGGGC
>CAYYPB010000318.1:0-4129 GCA_964473405.1 uncultured Planctomycetaceae bacterium | reverse complement strand
GACGTCGCCCGATCGTCGTGCGCGAGAAGGTGGAGACAACAGAGACCCACACGCTCTGCGGCGATGTCGACTGCGAGCCGCATCGTGGTATCACGCTCATCTCGGCGAGACAGTGGGCTGATGTCGTTCGAGAGATGGGGCGCGACCTGCCCTGGCACACGCGGCGGGCGAACATCCTGGTGGATTGCGGGAGCCTGGGTGAACTGATCGGCCGGACGATCACGGTGGGCGAGATTCGCGTTGAGGTCCACGCAGAGACGCGCGGCTGCGCCTACATGGACGAACTGGTTCCCGGCTTGCGGGCCGCCCTCAAACAAGACTATCGAGCCGGTATCTACGGCCGCATCGCGAGGGGTGGCCGGATTCGCGTGGGTGACACGGTGGCGTTGGAGCCTTCGAGCGTCTGATCTCGCGGCCATGCGGCTACGCCGTTCATGACGAATCGGGCAGGATCCACGGAGTGAATCCTGCCCGATGAAGTTTTCGCGGGACGTGAGCGAAGGTGGACTTCGCTTCAACCGCCGAGTGATCGTCAGCCAGCAGCGCCGGCAGTTACTTCGCAGGCTTGACAGGCGGTGCCGGCTTTGCGGGGGCCTTGTCGGCCGCGCCTTCGGCGGGCTTCTTCGCGGCGGCGTCGGCCTCACCCTCTTCTTCTTCTTCGTCATCGTCCGACGCGGCGGTTTCGTGGGCTCGCTTGGTGGCCTTGACGACCTCGGCGGCGGGCAGAATGAGGGCGGCGGTGCCCATGCGACCGCCTGCGGCCTGGTCCTCTTCATCGGGCGCTTGCACGACGATAACGCCGACCGTCAGGCCACCTTCGGCGAAGATGGGCATGCCCGGCTCGACTTCGAGGCTCGAGCTGGGAACGAGCAAGTCCCGCGGCTTCTTCGTCTTGCCGCTGAGACGCCCCTCGTTCACGATCGGAGTGCGGTCGAAGAACTTGTCCATGCGCGTCAGCGTGAGCAGGCGGTCACCGCTCTTGGCCGTCGTGGCCTTGGCGAAATCGACGTGGGCATACCCCTTTGCATCGGGCTCTTTGATCTGAACCCACGACAGGTCCAACTCGGAATCGCTGGCGAGCAGCTTGGCCTTGACGCCCTCGGTGTCGTCGCCGATGAGCACCTTGATGTCGGTCGGCGTGATCGTGCCGTAGCGACGCATGAGCTTCGACGTGCCCAACTGGACGCTGGCGCAGAGTACGGTCCCCTTATTGTCGATCATCAACGCAGTGAAGTCGCGCTCGACCTCCCGTGTGCCACCCGGGCCCTGCATCTTCAGCACGCACTTGATCGTGACGAGCGCGGGGGAGGCCTTTGTGATCAGGGTTTCGTATTCCGTCGCGGCCTGGGTCGCCGTGAATGGGATGAGCCCGGCGATCAGGGCGACACACGTCGCGATGGGGAAGAGTCGAGAGATCAGCATGGTGTTCCTACTCCTTTGGGTTTTGTGTTAGAAACTCTGTCTTATCGAAAACGCTGAGTCGCCAGGACAGTGTACCACAAGCCCATGAATCGCAACCCACGGGCCTGGGATGGTCGCCTCACGACTCATCAATCACGCTTGCTGTCGGCCGCCTTCGTGTCGGCGTCTTCTGGGTCAGGCGTGTCCTCGTCGCCGTCCAACGCGACCTTCCATTCGGGCTCGGCGAACTGGAACCTCGTCTGGATGCCGCGGAGGACGACAAAGACGACGCGCTCGGCCTTGGCCTCCGTCACCTTCTCCATGGCCCTGCGGAAGCTCTTACGCCCGCGAATGACTGTATCGTCGACTCGCTGGATCAGGTCGCCGGAACGCAAGCCGCCGAGCCCCGCCCAACCGCCGGATTCGACCGACTCGATCAGCACGCCCTTGACGTCGGGCCCCCACTGATTCGCATCGCGATCGAAGAACGTGACGTTCCGGACGGTCATCTCGAACTCGCGGTTCTCGACGCGGCGAGCTTCGGTGCGGGAGTAGTGCGATTTCTCGAGCCGCACCGAGACGTCCTGCGTCGTGCCGCCACGCAGCACTGTGAGGGTAGCGTCATCGCCGATGTCGAGTTTCTTGATCTTCCGCGAGAGCAGTCCCGCGTCCTGCACGCCCTTGAGGCGAAGCGCCTCGCCGTTGAGGCCGACCACAATGTCGCCAATCTTCAGGTCGGTCTCGGCGGCGGTGCTTCGCGGATAGACGCGCGTAATGCGCCAACCCGGCTGGTCGGGATGCCCGAGCTTCTTGGCCAGCTTCTTCACGATGGGCTGCGTGGCGATACCGACCCACGCCTTGCGCACGTCGCGCGGCGGGTCTTCGTTCTCGTCCAGCTTGGGCTTGACCAACGTGAGGTGGCTCTTGCCGTCACGTTCGAATTCGATCAGAAGATGCTCGGGCAACTCCTCCAAGTCCATGATCTCTTCATAGCGGGCGACCATTGCCGGCAAGTCGACAATCGCGTCGCCATCGATCTTGCGGATGATGTCGCCGTGGCGTAGCGCAGGTTCCGCTAGTTGCGCGGGGCCACCCGAACGGATGCCGCCGACTCGGACGCCTGACGCGTCTTTGAGTTTCATTTCCCTCGCGGTTTTCGGTGTGATTTCTTCGGCCGAGATACCCCAGGAACGCAAAGCGGCCTCGTCGCCGAGGTCCTTCTGAAGCTTCTCTGTGGTGATCGTCGTCTCGGTACTCGTGTCCTTCCGCAGATAGGTGATGCGAAGCGAGGCCCCGATGGGTAGGTCGGCGATTCGCTTGAGCAACGGCGGAATCTGTTCGATGAATCGGACGGTTACGGCATCCCCATCGATGCGAAGCACGACGTCGCCCGGCTCGATGCCGGCCTTGGCGGCCGGTCCCGCTTTGATGACCGAGTTGACGAGTACGCCTTGCTCAAAGCCGGTCTTGGCAATCGACTTGAAGCTGACGCCGATCCAACTCCGGGGAACCTCGCCGTGTTCGATCAGCGCGTCGGCGACTTGTCTGGCCAAGTTGCTGGGGATGGCGAAACCCATGCCATTGCCGCCGAGCTCATTGATGCCGATGATCTCGCCCTTGAGGTTTACCAAAGGGCCGCCACTGTTGCCGGGATTGATGAGCGCGTCGTGCTGGATCCATCGCGTGAACAGGCCCGTGCGCTGACCGCTGTCGAGTTCCATCTCGTCGACGTCCTCTCCACCCCGTCCACCGGCGAAAACACGCTCGGTGTTCGACGCAATGCCCAGCGTGACCGAACGCGACAGGGAAAACGGCGAACCCATTGCCATGACGTGATCGCCGATGCGCAGCTCCTCAGAGTCGCCGAAGCTCGCGACGGGCAGGGGCGTGGCGGGGCTCTTGAGTTCCGACAGGTCGAGTTGGATGATCGCCAGGTCGGTCAGGGGGTCTTCGCCGATCATCTTCGCGCTGACCTCCTGCTTGTCGGCCAGCGTACACTTGAACTTCTTGCCCTTGTTGGTGACGTGCTGATTGGTGATGACGTAGCCTTCGGCGGAGATGATCGTGCCGCTGCCGGTGGCCTGGCCCTTGTGTTCGCGGCCGCCCCAGTGATTGACGGTCGAGACGCTGATGTTCACCAACGACGGAAAGACGCGGTCGCGGGCAACTTCAATCATCTGCCGCATGTCCTCGCGGAGTTGACCGGCCCTGGCGAGGTCTTTGTCCGACGGCTCTTCCGCACGGACCAGAGCCGCTGGGCAGAGCGTCAGCAGAGCACTCGTTGCGAGCAAGAGGGTGGAGATTCGTCGCCGCGCGGGGCAACAGAAGCGAGTAGATGACATGGGGTCTCCTTGCGTGGCAGGCACGGCGAGGGCGGCGTGCGGGTCGTTTCGTTCAAGGCAGGGTCCGCCCGAAGCCCCTGAGTGTCCGCGAAGCGTGGAGTCAAAGCAAGGGCGCTGGGGGACAATCGTGCGGACAGCGACAGGGCAATCGCAAGAATGCTGCGGTGTATCATCCCTGCCGAGCGGGTCATCAGAGCCCTGAGCGTCAGCGACCGGTTTCCGCGACCGCCCGCCAACGGCCAAACCCGTCGCTGACGCGCTGGGCTCTGATTCTTGCCGCCGAAACTAACATGGCCCCGGGATCGGGCATCCGCACCTGATCGTGGGGAACGTCATTCTTGCGATTGCCCTGGGGACAGCGACCGCTCTCTGAGCGGGGGGGATGC
>CAYYPB010000317.1:0-4143 GCA_964473405.1 uncultured Planctomycetaceae bacterium | reverse complement strand
CGATGCCCTGCAACGCTTGCCCGATTCACAAGCCGCCTGAACTGTCATGGACCCGCGGATCACCCCGCTCAGGGGGGGGGCGTTGTCGGTCGGGCCGTGATATAGTGTACGCCGACGTTTGGCCCGAGACCCGGATTATTCAGGAGCCGGTTGCCATGTTGCAGTTCTTCCTACGCGCCTTTCTCTTTGTTGCTCTCCTCGCGGTAGGGATGAGCTATGTGCAAAAGGGTACGCTGCTGGCCGAGTACCGAACCGTGTTGGTTCTCGGCGCGCTCGTTCTCGCCGTTCTTGTCGTCGTCATCGACGTTCTCATTCCCCGCAAGACGCTGCAGGCGCTGTCGGGGCTCTTCTTCGGACTCGTCGTCGGATTGCTGGTTGCCTATGGTCTGACCTTGGTCCTCGATCTGCTCGTGTCGGCCTTCCTTCCAGATCTCGCGGACATCAACGGAAAGGACCAGCCCCCGGTCGCCATCACCAAGGTACTCATGGGCATCATCTGTTGCTACTTCTGCATCAGCTTCATCTTGCAGACCAAGGACGATATCCGGTTCGTTATTCCCTACGTCGAGTTCTCGAAACAGCTCAAGGGTAATCGGCCGGTCATTCTCGACACCTCCGTCATCATCGACGGGCGCATCGCCGAGATTTGCGAGACGGGTTTCATCGACCAGAAGCTGATTATCCCCCGGTTTGTCCTCAACGAGCTCCAAGCCGTCGCCGACTCGGGCGACAAGCTCAAGCGTGCCCGCGGTCGCCGAGGGTTGGATATTCTCAACGCACTCCAGACCAGAGAGACGATCGACATCGAAATCCTGGAGCCAGTATTCACGAAGGCCGAGGCCGCCGAGCCCGTCGATCTCAAGCTCCTGACCGTTGCCCAGAATCTCAACGGCCGCGTGGCGACGAACGACTACAACCTCAACAAGGTCGGTAAGGTTCGCGGCGTGGACATTCTCAACATCAACGACCTCGCCAATGCCCTCAAACCGATCGCTCTGCCGGGCGAGGGCATGGTCGTCAAGATCGTCAAGCCCGGCGAGGAACAGGGCCAGGGCGTGGGGTATCTGGACGACGGCACGATGGTCGTCGTCGATCAAGGGCGCGACCGCATCGGCGACACGGTCAGCATTGCCGTGACCAGCGTCTTGCAGACGTCGGCCGGGCGCATGGTGTTCGGCCGCGTCGAGGGTGCCCCCACGGTTCCAGAACGCCGACCCGCGCCACCGCGCCGCCGCGCCTGACGGAACGCAACAGAACGCCCGCCTGCTGAGGGCCTAGAACTGAACGCATTTCCTCCAGAGGTAACCCCGCCGATGCCAGACCACACGCACCATCAGAAGAAGATCATCGACCGGTACTACGAGAACCGTGACGAGATCATGCTGGCCAAGCTCTCCGAGTTGGTGACGGAACTCTACCTCGCCGATACGGCTGCGAAGCAGGATCGCCTGTGGAAGCGCGTGGAAACGGCCATGGACAATCTGAAGCTCAAGGAGTCCGTCGTCGAGCATATCCTCTCGCAGCGCAAGGTCGAACTGCTCGCCGATCACTTGAAGGATTGGATGAAGGAATAGTCGCGAGGCTCGGTCGACTCGTGCCGCTACCGCCAAGCCCATGGATCGCAATCCGTGGGCTTTACGCACGCTCGACACGCTCGGCGAATGCAAGGCACTCCTCGTACAACGCGTCGAGCATGTCCGCCTCGGCGACGGTCCGCTTCTGCTCGCCTTGGACGTAGATGATGCCTCGCCCCTTGCCGGCGAAAATGGCCACGTCGGCCCCTTCCGCTTCGCCTGGGCCGTTCACGACGCAGCCCATCACCGCCACCTTGATGGGCGTCTTGATTCCGGCGAGTCGCTCGCGCACGTCGCGAACGAGCGTCATCAAGTCGACCTCGATCCGCCCGCATGTCGGGCAGGCGATCAGTTCGGGCTCGACGCGCGACCGCAGGCCCAGGCAGCAGAGCAGTTCCTTGGCGTCCTCGACCTCCAGCACCGGATCGGACGCATAACTGATGCGCACCGTGTCGCCGATGCCGCCGGCCAAGAGCGTGCCGATCGCCGAGATAGAGCGAATGCAACCGGTCTCACGCGGCCCGGCATGGGTGACGCCCAGATGCTGGGGGGAGTCGTATTGCTCGCTGATAGCAGTGCATGCCTTGATGACGATCCGTGGTGAGATCGACTTGGCACTGATGACGACGTCACCGAAGTCGTTCTCATCGAAGATGCGGAGATAGTCTTCGAGCTTGGACATCATGAGGGCGACGAGTTGATTCTCGTGGTCCTGTTCGAGTCGGGCCTTTTCCTCAGCGCGGCGAGACTTGTCCTTCCGCTCGACGATGCCGCCCTCGTTGACGCCGACGCGAATGGGGATGCCCCGCTCGCGGCAGGCGCGAATGACGCGGTCCACTTGCTTGCGATCCTGGATGTTGCCGGGATTGAGGCGAATCTTGTGAACGCCGGCCTCGATCGACTCCATCGCACGCTCGAAGTGGAAATGAACATCGGCTACGATCGGTACGCTGACCTGCGACAGGATGTGCGGCAGGGCGGCCGTGTCGCGCGGCTCGGGAACGGCGACGCGGACGATGTCCGCCCCCGCCTGGGCGAGCGCGTGAATCTGGGCCACCGTCTTGTCGATCTCGTGCGTGGCCGTGCCGGTCATGGACTGGATGGAAATCGGCGCATCGCCGCCGATCGGCACGGGTCCGACGTGAACTTGGCGCGTTGTCTTGCGGGGCTGCATGTCTGTTCCGCCTGGGGTGTTGCCCGACGAAGGAGAACCAAGCGACGCCGGCCATCGAATTGTAGGTGACCGCCGCGTGAAAGTGAATCGCGTCGCCTATCATCCGTTCGCCATAGCGAGGAGGCGGTGCGCTGCCCGAACCGCGAGCGTCAGTGCGACGTAGGAGCCCACGGCGAACTCGCCGAAACCCGTCGCTGACGCTCTGGGCTCTGACCGTCGCTGGCGACGGGGGCTTGTCGTTGCCGACAAACAGGATACGGCCTGCGACCTTGACGCGGCGGGCCGACTGTCGAGAATCGCCGTGTCGCGGAACCCCCTGCCAAACGAGGATGAGAGTCTATGAGGCAACGGATGATGACGAACGAATCGGTAGCGACGGTCGGTTCGTCGTCGATGCGACTGCTTGCGGTGGCCCTGGCGACATGCATCGCGGCCACTGGTTGTACGCCGCCCGATCAGCGCATCGAGCAGACGCCCACCGAACCGAAGCCCACGGTCGTTCGCCCCCCCCCGCCTGTCGCCACTCCACCCAAGGTATCACGCGTCGAGGCGGACCGTATCCTCCTGGGACGATCGGTCCAGGGGCGGACAATCGAGTGCCTCTCCTTTGGCGATGGGCCCGAATGCGTTCTCATCATGGCCTCGATCCACGGCGACGAGGATGCGGGCACGCCGCTGCTGCACCGGATGGCCCGACATCTTCGCAACCAGCCGGGTCTCGTTGCCGGGCGACGGATCCTCCTCATGCCGATAGCCAATCCGGACGGCGTGGCCAACCAGACGCGCGAAAACGCCAACGGCGTCGACTTGAATCGCAACTATCCAGCGGGGAACTTCCAACCCTCGAAGCGGAACGGCCACTCCGCCCTCTCGGAACCCGAGAGCGTCGCGATCGAACGACTGCTGAGCGACTACCGACCGCGACGCATCGTCAGCATCCATCAGCCGCTACGTTGGGGCAGCGAGTGCATCGACCACGACGGTCGTGCCAAACGGCTGGCATTGGCGATGGGTCAGCACAGTGACATCCCCATCAAGAAGCTCGGCAGTCGGCCGGGCTCGCTCGGTTCGTACGCGGGCCTCACGCTGGACATTCCGATCATCACGCTCGAGTTGCCGAAGAAGGCCAAGGGTATCGACGGTCGCACACTGTGGCGGCGATACGGCGACATGCTGCTTGCCGCGATTGTGTACCCCCAGCCGCTGCAGGCGCGGGCCTCAGATGTCGTGGATTGATCGGACCCAGATCGCCAGAACTATTCGACCGCGGCTTGCCGCTTGGCGGGCCCCCGGCGAAATGACAGTGCCACAAGCCACTACTCGACCGCGGCTTGGCGTTTTTGCGGGCCCAGATAGAGATAGACCCGAGCAAACGGCCCCGGCACACGGGCTGCG
>CAYYPB010000316.1:0-4164 GCA_964473405.1 uncultured Planctomycetaceae bacterium | reverse complement strand
GAAAGAGGGTCTCCACACCGCCAACTGGGACGATCTCACTCCAAAAGGGCGTGGTGGCGCTCAGCGCGAGTGGACTGGTCAAATCGACCTCATAAACAAACTCATCGGGAAGCCCGCCAATGCCGATCGTCCGGCCTGTTGCTGCGCGTTGCGGGTTCAGGAAACTCTCCTCGAAAATGATGTTTTCGCCGTCAGGCAGCCCGCTAGGAGTTGCATCACCGTACACGCGAATCCTCATCGTTTCGCCCACCGGCGGCTCGTGGATCCCGCCGAAGTTCGCACCATAGAAACCCCACCAGCGAACTTGACGAATGACCGCCGGAGAATCGAGCAGGATGTTGTCCGCAAGCTGCTGCCAACTCTGCTGCCCCGAGCTATTGATGAAGATGGTGTCCGCCGCTGGCCCGCCGCTGAGCAAGGGGGGGTGGTCGAACACGACGCCGCCGCCGCGGAACAGGTCTTCGATGTCGTTAGGCGCAGCCTGGACCTCGTTTGGCGTGCCAAGCAGAGCAAACAAACAGGCCAAGGCTATGGTGATACGCTTCATTAGGATCGCCCCCTTTCACGTCCGATTATTCCATTCTCACGCGCGTGAATCAAGAGGGCGGCCGGATTCCGAGCCCCGCGTTCTTGGACCTCCGGGGCCCAGAACGCGAGACGGGCGTCGAGCCTGCGGGATAGGAATAGGAAGAAGAGGCGGCGCACGGTTCCGAACTCCGTATGTGACAAGTCCGACGGCGGAACCCAGAATCTCGGGCGATTCGCTTCGCGCGAATCCAAGTTGTCAGCACGCGTGGTACACTCCCCGCACACCACACTGCAAGTCCAGGTTCACCCCTTCTTCGGAGGCCCCGAGCGTAAGCGAGCGCGGTCAGGCACTGTATGGTCTGCTCGCGAATACCCTGCGCTGGCACTTGGGGCTCGGATCATCGCCGCCTACACTGTCATGGCCCCGCGTGACCCCGCCAGCCGCTACTATCGGGCAGGGCGCGGTCCGTGAGGCGGGCCGGTGCCATCCGTTTCCCCCTTACTATTGGGACGTTGTCGAGGGTGGATTTGAACCTACAGGGCGGTTTTCATGTAGGCGACATACGACCGGGCGGGCTTGATCGGGGGTAGGGGGGCAACACCGCGAGATCGCGTCCGCACGAGGTTCGGGAGGGTTTGGAGCGTGCCAATGTTCACCGTTCGACTGCGGCTGCTGTGCGCCGCGATGCTGATTGCCTGCACGGTCCTCGCGACGGCTTCGATGGCCTTCGCGCATGGCGCGTCGACGCACGATACTCACACCTCGACGATTGCCGCCGCGAGCGTTCCGCCCGACGTCCTCGGCGATGGACCGGGTGCCGATTCGACGAAGAAGGACGATCCGGACGAAGACGACACGGAGGTCGAGTCCGACGCGCCGAAGGACAAAGAGACCGACCGACCGGCCACGAAGCCCGCCACCCCGGACGAAGCCGAGGAAGAACCCCCGGCACCGCAGGTGGAGATCCACGTTCCCTCGGTCACGGCGCTGTGCCAGGCCGCGAGTCAATCCAAGACCGCGGAGCTGTTCGCCGCGCTCGCTCCGATGCTTCCCAAGCCCACGGGAGAGTCGGACGAGTCCCTGGACTTGGCGGCCTTGGTGAAACTGCTCGACAAGATTCGCGCGTGGCCGGACACATCGCTCGGCTTCACGACCTACACGCAGGACCGCGAAGGCCGTCCGCGCTGGGCGCTGCGTGTGGATTGGCCCCTGGCGGAACTGGAGAAACGGCTGGCCGATCTGCTAGCCGATGATGCCGCGGCGAAGGTCTTCGAGGACGTCAAGGTGGTTCGCGCCGATGACGGTGTCGTGCGGCTGGAATTGCCGGACATCATCCTCGCGATTCTCAAGGAAACGGACGGCGGCTCCCTCATTGCATCGGCCGAGGAGGTTTCGCCTCCCGCCACGCTCTATGGCCAGCCGTCCGATGAGGACGACAAGGCGGCATCGAAGAAGCGCAAGCCCGCGTTGGTCTATTGCCGGCTCAATCTGGACGCCGCCGGCGAGGACGAGGGGGGCGATTCGCTTTTCTCCTCCATGTCCGGCATCCGCAACGTTCTCTACACCGTGAAGCTCCGCAAGAACGGGGCTTGGCGCGAGCAGTTTGGCGTCAGTTGGAATCCTCTGCTCGGCGTGGCGATCAAGGCCGTGTTCCAGAAGACGAAGAGGCCCTTCGATTGCCCCCGAGACGCCTATGCGGCTGCCGTCGCGAAGGTCGGCATGGGCGAGAGCCTGGCCGACTCCATCGCCGGTCTGCCATTGGGCACCATCGGCAAGAAGGCCGGGGCGGACATGGCCGTTGCCGTCGTGCCGGGGACGGGTTTTCTACCGTTTCCCGACATCTACTTCCAGTTCCGAACGCGGCGAGAGGCCGCCATCATCCGCGACCTGCGCGCGTTCATCGAGAAGGACACGAAGAAACGAGCCGACGATGATCGCTCGCCCGCCTGGTTCGAGGAAACCGTGGGCGATCGCATCCTCTTTTGGAAGAACCCCACAGCCGACGGCGCGTACGGACTGATGCCCGTTACCTATCGTACGGTCGTCTTTTTCGTCAAAGAGGGCGACGAGGAGTCCAAGAAGGCGGTCCTCGTGATGGCCCAGACCTCGACGGCGCCCGACGATGCGGTGCGGCACTGGGACGCCCTGCAATCGAAGACGACGGCGATGCCGTCCTCAAAGAAAGTACACTGGCAAGCCCGCGTCGGTTGGAAAGCTGTGTACGACTTGGCCCAACCGTATCTTGGGCTGCTGGCAGGTTTCTCGACGGACACGGCGATGCCGCCGACGGCCGACGAACTTGCCGACGCATTGAGCGACTCCAAGATCAACGTAAGGATCGGCTTCGGCGGCCTGAAGGTTCGACACACCGGGCCCGTTCCGTTCGGTGCGGTGTATGTGCCGGCCGTGGCAGCCATGTCGTTGGGCGCGACGGCCGACCCCTCGTCCGAGGCCGCCCGCGAACGCACGGCGTGCCGGCACCTGCGCGTCCTTTATCACCACGCCAAGCTCTTCAAGAAGGACTACGGCCGCTGGCCGGCGACCGTGGCGGAGTTGGACGGCTATGTCGACTTCGCTTCGCACGCGCGTCTGCTGCACCTGCGGGAGAAGGATGGCACGTTCGTCGAGGGGTTGCTGTCGATCTTCTCCGAACGCGGGGCCAAGACGCCTGATGAAGAAGACGAAGATGACGATGCGATCGACGACTCGCTCTACGTGATCGACTGGGCCGACAAGACGGCCTCGTGGAAGCTCAAGATTCGCGATGGCGAGTTCGTTCATCACGAGACGATTTACATCGACGGCGACGGGACGATCCATCGCGTCGAGAAAAAGGACAAGCCCACAACAGACAATCCGGAAGGAGCGTAGCCATGCGACGCAAGATGTTCTCCATGATTCTGACGGCGGCGATGATCTCGACGTCTCTCGTTTCGACCCTGAGGGCGGACGACGAGGACGCCCCCGCAAAGAGCGACGAGAAGGCCGTCGCGAAGAAGGTCGATCCGATCAAACGCCTCGTCGAAATCCGCATCGACCCGTTCCTGGTGCGGGCCCGGGCGATCAACATTCCACTGCCCGGCCGCGTCCGAACGGCTCAAGAGCTGATGGCCCGCTTCAAGAAGCTGAGCAAGGACGACTCCGTCGGTGCCATCCTGCTCAACCTGGACGGCGTGGGGCTCGCACTGCCCGACATCGAGGAGCTTCGGGCCGCCATCCTGGCATTCAAGGAATCCGGCAAGCCCGTGAAGGCGTTTCTCAATTCGGGCGATCCAAACAGCTATCTGCTCGCCTGCGCCGCTGACGAGATCGCGATCGCCCCCCCCGGCAGCCTCATCATTCCGGGGCTCGGCCGCGTCTTTCCGTTCATGCGCGGCATGTACCAGATGCAGGGGATCGAATAAGAAGTGCTCACTGCGGGGGCGGTGCAAGATTCTCGTGGCGACCGACGATGCCGTAGCGGGACTCGATTCGGGCGCTCCAGTGTTCGGTGCCGCGGCCGAATTGGGGGGCGAAGTCGGCGGTGTCTTTAAAGACGGAGGCGGTGGCATCGGAGAAGAGGGGACTGCCTTGTCCGGCGGACTCTTCGAACTCGGAGATGGCGATGGATTTAAGGAGAGGTGGGTGGTCGGGAT
>CAYYPB010000315.1:0-4165 GCA_964473405.1 uncultured Planctomycetaceae bacterium | reverse complement strand
TGCGACAGAGACATGCGACAAGGACGCTGGGGCATCGTCAATCCGAAACACCGCCGAACCGTTCCACAGGTACATCGGTCCGATCCGCGATCACATCGGCGACGACGTCCAGTTCGGCGGGCGACAGCGCCGTCGCGGAGCGTTCCGCTGTCTGGCGTGCAATCGTGTAGGCCTGGATCAGCTTGATCTGCCCGCCGGCCGCAATGAGATCGCGGAGCCGTTCGCAAAACGCCTGGACCTCGATGTCCGGCGGCGGCTCCCCGTCGATCCGCATCCACAGCGACTGAATGACAACCGGCCTGACTCTCGCGGCATCGAGGATGTTGACCAGGACATGCGTCAGATCGTGGCTCGGGCGGTTGACCCGCTGGAAGTAGGCCTCCGTGCCCGCGTCGAGCTTGGCCCAGATTTCGCCGTTGTTCGCATCGAGTACGCTCAAAGCGGTGCGCACCGAGGGCCGCGTCAGGTAGCAGGCGTTGGTAATCAGCACGAGCTTGGTCTGGTCTAGACCCAGCGCGGATCGAGCCTCGGCGGCGATTCGAACGGCCTCTGCAAAGTGCGGAAAGGCCGTGGGCTCGCCATCGCCGCTGAAGGCGATATCGCGGACGAGACGCCGGTCGGCGGGCAATGCGTCGAACGGCGGTTCGGCGAACAGCCTGCCATCGACGGCACGGCCGAGCAGATCGTCCAGTTCCGCCCGGAGGACTTCGAGATCAACTCGACGTCTCGATGGCGATGGCCCGGCCTGGCCACCACCTGGGTCTGCCGTCGTTGATGCCGTGCGATCGACCTGGCAGTAGATGCAATCGAAGTTGCACGCCTTGTCGGGATTCAGGTTGATGCCGATGGACAGCCCGGCACTGCGCCGAGACACGACAGGGTAGCAATAGGCGTTGTCACGCCAATAACGATCGTGCCGCCGATAAGCTTGCCGCAAGAAAGAGTCGGGCTCGGGTCGCATGGCAGGATTCTAGTGCCGTTCGAGGCGATGCGGCACTGCGGAGAAGCGCGGCCATTGCCGGCGCAGCCGATCCGCCCTGAAGGCGACAAGCTCTGTGGCGAAAGAACCCGCCAGCCGTTCTCCCTGCCTTCGAGCGGAACGCCCCGCCGGAAATTTTTTCCAACAGGCGGAAATAAAGGCGGGGCACCACGGGGTTTAATAGATAGAGTGCGAGTCGTCGCGCTGACCCCAGGGGTCAGATTCGCTACGTTCTCCTTCCCTTTTTTCGTGTTTCCGCTGGCGGATGTTTGTCGGCTCGCCCATCCGCTGGCAATGTCCCACTCGGCCTAGTCGCCGGGTGGGATTTTTTTTTGCGCAGCGCCTGGTCTGCGATCTTCGGCACGATGGCGACGAGGCAGTGATGCCGTGGGCGAACCATCGCCCACCGAAGTCGTCAATCCCGACAGCAACCAGCTCCCCGTGCCTCGAATCAAGTCCGATAATATACTCCTATCGTACTCCGTTTCCCCGCCTCTCGCCCAGGGTATCACCGGAACGCTTCGGCAGCGCGGAGCTCACCGAGACGTAGATTCCGCACCGAAGTGGAGGTTCAACGGAGAAGTGGGCCCAAGGATAGAATTGTCGGAATATTTGGAGCTAAACGGGTAGTTCTGAAAGGTGGATATGGGTTGCGGTGAAATGTGTAGTGTGGCTTGATCTCTGCAACGGGGAGGGCTGCGCGCGCCGCCGCGAGTGGCGTCTTCAAGAAGTTAGGGAGGATAGGAAACGTGAAATCCCGGACACTTGGTATCGTAAGTATCGCCCTGTTGGCGATTTCCTGGTCGTCGGTCGCGGTCGCCGAAGAGCTGTGGACGGTGAAGGGGGGTTCTACCCAGATCGTCCTGGATGCCGACGCACTGGCGCGCGTGGGGCTTAGCATCGAGAAAGTGGGCGGCCCTCGAGCTGTGGCACAGCCAAATATCATCGAGTTCGACATCAACCTCGACTCGAGTCTCACCTTCTCGCTGGACAGAGGCTCCGTAACCGATTTCATCGGCGGCAGCATCAGCCACAGTACCGACCTCAGAATCGCCACGGCCGACAGCCAGGTCGTCCTCGAAGGGCTCTCACTTGTCGAGGTGTTCGGCGCCAGGTTCGAAGGGCGATGGAGCCTGGACGGTGCCGACGGAACCGGCGGTCTATCGCTCGGGCGCTACAAGACCGGTTTCGAGGCGTCCTCATTCACGATGCTGATGTACAGCCCGGACCTGATGATCTCTCCGAGGCTGGCATCCGCACTCGGCCAGAAAGAACTCGCCGGCCTCATCGTCGGCAAGATCACGATCAACACTCAGGTTGAGTGGGAAGCCGGCACGTTGCCGGACAACCTCCCCGAAACCCCACAGCCGCGGGGCGGTGGAGGACCTCGTGCGCCCGGTCCCGACATGGTGTTCTGCCAACTGGCCGACCTCGGGCAATACGGGCGCGTTGGCGCGATGACGGGGCTCTCTCTCACGACGACGTCCTGGAACATCGGCGATGCGGTACTGCCCTGGTACCAGAGCCCCGCCGAGAATCACCCCTTCATCGTGATGAACATGTACCGGCTCAAGACGGTCGCGGGTAGCGAACGGTTTGAACAGATCGGGCAGTCCTGCGTCAAGCACGGTTTCTGCGCGGTGGACAGCAGTCAATGCACGACGACCTGCATTGGTACAGGCTGCTCGACGTTGGGCCTCGGATGCACCGACACCTACGGTGCCGGCCTCAATGCCAGTCAGGGTGGGCTCGCGCCTCGGTACGAGGTGAATCCGTGGACGCGCAATTGGGTATACGCAACCTCCCACTTCGCCACCGGCGGTCCCGCGCACGACGCCGTCTCTCACAGAATCCAGGTACACGACGACGACCTGGACTCGGCTCTGAATGCCGGAGCGACCTACTACGGCGAGGGCCTTTACATCTGCCCCGAAGACATCAACGTGATGAACAGCGTCGCGTGGAAGGAGACCACGGTAACGGGTTCCCCAGGCGGCACTTGGAACTTCGGCATGAGCGGGTCCGGAACGATGGCGGATGCAGGCTTCACGATCGATGCCTGGGTCGGCGCGACGCAGACGGTGCTTGCCCAAGTCGTCCCGGTCGTGGAGTTTGTCCACGCAGGTGCTTCGCCTGACGGGCGGTGCATCGTCGCAGCCAAGGCGACGGACATCGGCGGCGGCATGTGGCACTATGAGTACGCACTGCTCAATGTCGACATGGACCGACAGGGAGCATCGTTCAGCATCCCGCTGCCCGCCGGCATCACCGTCTCCAATGTCGGTTTTCACGCCGTGCTTCACCACGATGAGACCGTCAACGGGGTCGGTGGCACGCCGATCGACAACGCGGTCTGGACGCCCACGGTCACGGGCACGGACATCACCTGGGCAACAACCACGAATCCGCTACGTTGGGGCACGATGTACAACTTCCGCTTCGACGGGGATTCCGGCCCCGGCAGCGTGACGGCAACCGTGGGCCTGTTCAAGGCCGGCTCGCCATCTTCAATCTCAGGCACAACGACCGGTCCGGCCGGTCCGCCGCCCGTCTGCGGCGACTTGGTGGTCGAAGGTGGCGAGGAGTGCGATCCTCCCGGCTCTGGGTGTGACATCGACTGCACCTGGATCTGCGGCGATAGCATCGCGCATCCGCCGCTCGAGCCCTGCGACAGCGGCGGCGTGGACACAGCCGGCTGCGACGCCGACTGTACGCTCGTCGAATGCGGCGATTTCCACACGAATACCGCGGCGGGCGAGGATTGCGACGACGGTGCCGTGGACACGGCCGGATGCGACAACGACTGCTCCGCAGTTCTCTGCGGCGACGGGCACGTCAACGCCGCTGCCGGCGAGATGTGCGACGACGGCAACACGACGCCCGGCGACGGCTGCGACGCCCTCTGCCAGAGAGAGCAGGTCTGCGGTGATGGCTTCATCGACCCGCCGGAACAGTGTGACGACGGCAACACGATCCCAGGCGATGGTTGCGACGCGAACTGCCAGAGCGAGAACAACGACGATTGCATCGCCGCCAGCATCGTTGGCGAGGGAGCCACGGCGGTCGATACCACGGCCGCTACGACCGATGGCCCAACGCACGCCTCATGCCAGTTTGATGGCATCAGTCACAACGACGTCTGGTATCAGTATTCACCCGCTTGTAGCGGAACCCTGACGGTCAGCT
>CAYYPB010000314.1:0-4173 GCA_964473405.1 uncultured Planctomycetaceae bacterium | reverse complement strand
CGCTCCAGCGCGACGCCGACTTCCAGGCGGCCGCGACCGCACTCGTTCAAGTGGCCCGCGACGAGTTCGGGGCGGGAAGTCTCGAAGAAAAGGCGGTCGGAAAGGCGTGGCGGGAAGTCAAAGTCCTGTAGCGATGGTGCAGGGGGGAGCCGCACATGAAGATTCGATTCAGACAGTCGGGCGGGTTTGCCGGCCTCTCGAAAGTGGCGGATGACGATTCCGGGCCTGGTCCCTGCCATGAAGTCGTCCGTCTGTGTTCCGTTGTCGTCGTTGCGCTCGCCGGGGACACGCGCACAGCCCCACAGCGACAAGCCAACGGGCCGGGGCAACCGAACCCCCGGACCCCCCGACCTGTGGGGGCCGAGAATCGTGTCGGTCGCCCCCATCCGCGAGCGAATCGCGATCCTAGGCCCAGAGGATCAGCCCGGTGTCGAACCGGTGTACGAGGTCCGGATGCTGCGGCATGACGCGGACAGCAAATCCGTGCTGGCCGCTTCTCATGCAGGGGATGTCCCCGTCGAACCAGTAGGTGCCGTTCTCCGTGTGCTCCTCGACCTTCATGGTCTGGCTGAGACCCTCGGCCAACTCGCCGTAGGGATCGACCCGACCGTGGTACAACTCGACGGCCACATCCTCGGGCTTCACCTTGCCCAGATGCACGCGGGCACGGACCTTCACATGGGCCCCGACAGGTAGCTCCTTGGCGTCGTTGGCCTCGACCTCTTCGACCTCGACCTTCTGCCAGGTCTTGGTGATTGCCCGCTTCCACTGCGACAGCGTCTTCGCCGCCGCGAAATCGTCGCCGGAGAGGCGCTGCCACCGCTGCGACGCATCTACATAGAGCAAGTTGGCGTACTCCATCAGCATCCGCGTCGTGCTGAACATGGGGGAGATCGTCCGTATCGATGCCTTCATTCGGGCGATCCAACGGCGCGGGAGGCCGTCCTCGCCGCGGTCATAGAACATCGGGATGATTTCCTTCTCGAGCAATTCGTAGAGGGCTTCGCCTTCGATGTGGTCGCGGTACTCGGCATCCTCATAGACGCGGCCCTCGTCAATGGCCCAGCCGTTCTCACCATCGTACGCCTCGGGCCACCAGCCGTCGAGGACGGAGAAGTTGATGCCACCGTTGGGGCACACTTTCATGCCGCTCGTGCCGGAGGCCTCGCGCGGTTTGATCGGGTTGTTGAGCCAAACGTCGACGCCCTGGACCAACATGCGACCGACGGCGATGTCGTAGTTCTCGATGAAGACGATGCGGTGGCACAACTCCGGTCGGCCGATCGAGTCCATGATCGTCTTGATGACTTCCTTGCCCTTGCCGTCTCGCGGGTGGGCCTTGCCCGCGAAGACGAACTGGACCGGCCGATCCGCGTCGTTGACGATCTTCTCGAGCCGCTTGATGTCGCGGAAGAGCAGCGCGCCGCGCTTGTACGGAGCAAACCGCCGGGCGAAGCCGATCGTCAAGGCCTCGGGGTCGAGATACTCGTCGGCGGCCTTGACCTCGGTCGGCGGAGCGCCTCGCCGTCGCAGTTGCTCCTTCACGCGGCGACGGGCGAAAGAAACAAGGGCCACGCGGCGACGTTCGTGTACGCGCCACAGCTCGACGTCGGGGATCTCGTCGACGCGCCGCCATGAGTCTTGGTCGTCGGGACGCGCCGCCCGGTCAGGACCGAGATACCGATTCAGCAGGAGCGATATCTCCGGGGATATCCAACTGTCCGTATGAATGCCGTTGGTGATCGAGGTAATCGGCACTTCGTCCTTGGGGGCTCCGGGCCAGACGTCGTGCCACATCTTTCTGGATATGTGACCGTGCAAGGCGCTGACGCCGTTGGCCAGACCGGCCAGCCGAAGCGCGAGGACAGCCATGCAGAACTCCTCATCAGGATCTGCGGCATCAGTCTTGCCCAGCGCGGAGAACTCGTCCAGCGAGAGCCCGATCGCTTCGATGTGGGAAGTGAGGTACTTCTCGAGCAAGTCCTCCTCGAAGTGATCGATGCCGGCGGGGACGGGCGTGTGCGTCGTGAAGACGTGGCTCGGCGCGACGGCTTCTCTGGCCTCGCCGAAGTCCATCCCTTGAGAGTCCATGCACTGACGGATGCGCTCGAGCCCCAGGAAGGCCGCGTGGCCTTCATTCATATGACAGACGCCTGGCACAATGCCGATCGCGTCCAGCATCCGCAGCCCGCCGATGCCCAGCAACAATTCCTGGCGGATTCGCATCTCTTCGTCGCCGCCGTAGAGTCGTTGGGTGATCTCGCGATCCGCCGTCGTGTTCTCGGCCAGATCGGTGTCCAGCAAGTACAGCGACACGCGACCGACGCGGGCCTCCCACGCATGGACCTTGACGTCGTGGCTACCGATCCGCAGAGAGACCTCGATGGGCTGGTCATCGTCCCCCGTGACGGGCGAGATCGGCGTCTGATAGAAATCGGTCGACGGATACTCCTCGAGCTGCCAACCGTCCGAGGTCAGACGCTGCTGGAAGTAACCTTGACGATACATCAGACCGACGCCGACAAGCGGAATGGCCAAATCGCTGGCGCTCTTGAGATGATCGCCTGCGAGGATGCCCAACCCGCCGGAATAGACCGGCAAGCTCTCGTGAATCCCGAACTCCATCGAGAAATAGGCGATCCGGCCTTGCCCAAACTCCGGGTGCGTCTGCGGAAACCAGCCCTTGCGCGACATGTAGGTGTCGAACGACTGGAGAGCGCGGTTCATCTCGGCGAGATAGGCATCGTCGTGGGCCGCCTGATCGAGGCGTTTCTGCGACACGTGGGCCAGGAACTGAACGGGATTCCTGGCAACCTCGTCCCACAGGTTAGCATCCAGCCGCCGGAATAGCTCCTGGGCGTCGCTGTGCCAACTCCAGTAGAGGTTGTACGCAAGTTCTCGCAGCCGCGTCAGCGGTTCGGGCAGCGCCGGCACGACAGTGTACGTTCGCAGTCGGTACATCGTTTCACCTACTATGTTTCGGAGCATCGGGCCGCGGCAGACGTCGCCACCCCCAGACCGCTCAGATTCAGCCAAACCCGGGAATCTAAAGGGTTTCCTCGTACCACTCAATAGCACGCGTCAAGCCATCGGCAAACGAGACGACCGGTGTGAACCCGATCACCTCCTCGGACAGCCGAATGTCGGCCCACGAATGCTTGATGTCCCCCGGCCGTGGATCGACGTAGACCGGCTGGACGTCCCGGCCGGTGAGTTCGTTGATCTTGGCGATGATCTCGTTGACCGTCACATGCTCGCCGCAGGCCACGTTAATGACCTGACCTCGGGTCTCAGCCACGTCGGCGGCCAGAAAATTGGCCTTCACCACGTTGTCGATATGCGTGAAATCGCGGGTCTGCTCGCCGTCTCCGTACACGGTCGGAGGCTCGCCCTTGAGAATGGCCGTCACGAACGCGGGGATCGCCGCGGCATACTGGCTGGCAGGATCCTGCCGGGGACCGAACACGTTGAAATATCGGATCGACAGCGTCTGCAAACCGTAGCACTCCGCGAAAACCGTGCAATACTGCTCGCCCATCAGCTTCTGCACGGCGTAGGGGCTCAGCGGCTCGTTCCGCATCGATTCGACCTTGGGCAGCGTGGGGGACTCGCCGTAGGCCGAGCTACTCGCCGCATAGATCAGGCGTTTCACGCCGGCGTCACGCGCCGCCATGAGCATGTTGAACGTACCATTGGCGTTCGATCGGTGACTGGCTGCGGGATCGGCGACCGAGCTGGGCACGGAGGGCCGCGCGGCCTCGTGGAAGACCACCGAGATGCCATCGCAGGCCCGGACGCAGGTCTCAGCGTCGGCGATGTCGCCTTCGATGAGGTCGATGTCCTCAATGACGGGGGCGAGATTCTCACGCTTTCCCGAGCTGAAGTTGTCCAGCACGCGGACGCGATCCCCTCGCTCGATCAACCGATGAACGAGATGGGAGCCGATAAAGCCGGCACCTCCTGTGACTAGCACGTCCATCGACGCGTCCTCTCTGACGAAACTCCGCCGCCTCTGATATGTCGGTCCGGCATCCCCGAGCCGTCGGGACAAACTCCGCCGCCCCTGCCTGCTGCCAGCATCATTCTGGGGTATCGGTGGCCGACTTGCGAAACCAGTACACGTTCACGCCTCGTCTTGCGGGTTGACGAGGTATCCGCGTCTTTGTGGCACCG
>CAYYPB010000313.1:0-4175 GCA_964473405.1 uncultured Planctomycetaceae bacterium | reverse complement strand
CCACCCGCCCCCCCGCTCCGATCCCTCGAAGCGGGCGGGTGTCTTTTTACGGAACGCGCGTCCATGATCGCCCACTCATGGATCGCAATGTTCGGGATGGCCGGGCAAGATCGAAGCGAGCAGCCGTGTATAGCCGCGCCCCAACGGGAAGCGCTTCCCGTTGGGACGCGGCTATACACGTGAGTCCAGGACGCGGCTGGATGGGCGCGTTGGGGGTGTGTCTGTGTGGATGCGCGCCGGCGCGACGACCGACCGGCACGGGGGCCGGGCGCTACGAGGTGACGTCGAACTGCCACAGGTTGCGGACACGCTTGGCCTTGTCGAGCGACCACATCTCCTTGAGCAACTTGGTCTGGAGCCGTGCGGGGATGACGCCGTCGGCGAGCGTGCGGAACTTGTGCTCGACCTCGTCGTCCGTCATCGGGTTGCCCGCATGGCCCCGGGGGTACTTGACGGTCTGCGCGTACTCTCGGCCGTCCTTCATCTTCAGGATCAGCCGATTGGGGATGCCCTTGGGATAGCCGGGGTTCAGGTCAGCGGCCTCGACGATGGTCGTGCGGTCGAGCAGCTTGAGGTACTTGGGGCTCTTGAATCGCTTAGGCTCGAAGGTCGCCCGTGTGACGTCGCCATCGACAAAGGCCGCGATGGTCATGTAGCCCATGCTGTGGTCGGCCGTCTCACGGCTCGTCGGTCGCCACTTCTCCTTCTCGCTGCCGATGATGGACACGGCCGCCTCGAAGGACTCCATCCGAAGCCGGTCGATGTCCCGCCACGTGTAGCCGTCGGCCATGAACTGCTTGCGAATGCGCAGGGCGGCGTCGATCGAACTCTGAGCGTGGTACTCGGCGGGCCAGAACTTGATGTACGTCTTGTTGATCATGTAGCCGGCCTTCTTCGAACCGAGCTTGACGCCGAACTTGCGGCCCGTGAGCTGATTGAAGACCCCCTTGGGGCCTTCGAATATCTCGTGCGGCCCCGTGAAACCCTGTCGGGCAAGATTGGCGGCGAACACGGCGTTGCGGCAGGCATTGGAAAACGCGCAGGCCTTCCACATCGAGATCTGCCCTGTGCGCGTCTGCCGCGTGGCGATGTTGCAGACGCCGGCGAGCCCCTGGGCGTGAACGAGTTGATCGGGCTTGAGGCCCCAAAGCTTGCCCGCCGCGAGCGACGCGCTGAAGGCCCCGTAGGTGACGTGGTCCCAGCCGTTGTCCCGCAGAGAGGCGGCATCGCAAAGGCGACACTGTATCTCGTAAGCGATCACCGTGGCGAGGATAAGATCCTTGCCGGATCGACCGGCGGCCTGGGTCGTGGCCAGTGTCGCAGCGATATTATCGGACGGATGGGCCGGCTCCTTCGACAAGTACGTGTCGTTGTAGTCGAGGTAGCGGATGTGCGCGCCGTTGGCGAACGCGGCCATGTCCGGCGTCGTGCGGTGTTTCGTGCCGACGACGACGGCCCCACCGGTGCCGGGATAGGGCAGCGCGAGCGCCGTCTGCCGCGCGATGGTCGCCGGCTTCGAGCGATACGCCCCCAACGCCGTCCCCAGCGAATCGATGAAGCGGCGTTTGGTTTCATGGATGGCGTCGGCGGTGAGGTCGCTGTACTTGGTCTTGTGCGTCCAGTGGGCGAGTTTCTCGGCGAGCAGCATGGTGTGGGCCTCGTTGATGTGGAGTGAGTGGTTCGAGCAAGTCATCGGTCGTCACGGCGTACGACCGCAACCGACGCGGGCGATTGTAGCGAACGCATCGTCGCAGGCAAGCCGTGGCGCGACATCGTGTGCGATTGCGAATCCGCCGTATCCTTCCCTCAGCCCCCGGCAGAGCCGGGGGCTGAGGGGCTCGCTCCTGCCTGCGTTTGCGAATCACTCTTGCGACTCCTATAAACTGAGGACATGACGCAAGCCCGAGCCAAACCTACTGCAAACCCGCCGACCGTGCAGCTCGGCGACCTGACGATCACCCTTCTTGATGGAGGCCACTTGTCACTGGACGGTGGGGCGATGTTCGGCATCATTCCCAAGCCCGTCTGGTCCAAGCTCGTCGAGGTTGATGAAGCCAACCGAATTCCCCTGGCGATGACGTGTTTCCTGGTCGAGACCGGCGGTCGACGCGTCCTCGTTGAAACAGGAGCGGGAACTCCCGCGGACTACGCCGAAAAGGAACAGGGCTTCTTCCTGCTTGCCGATCACTGGGTCGTCGATTCGCTCGAGGCGATCGGCATCGAACGTGAGTCCATCGATTTCGTCATTCCGACGCATCTGCACTTCGACCATGCCGGCGGCTGCACAATGCCAGATGGTCGTGGCGGCCATGTACCGACCTTCCCCAATGCGCAGTACATCATCCAGCGCGGCGAGTGGGACGACGCCGCGACGGGCCACTGCGTCATGACCGCAACCTATCGCGAGCAGAACATGGCTCCACTCGAAAAGGCTGGCGTCGTGTCGCGCGTGGACGGCGAGGCGGAGATCGCCCCCGGTATCATGGTGACACCCTTGGTCGGCCACACGCGGCATCAACAGGGCGTCGTGTTCGATGGCGGCGAGGGCAAAGCGGTGTTGCCGGGCGATCTGCTGCCAACGGCGGCGCATGTCGGACTGCGGTTCAACATGGGCTACGACTTGCTGCCGTTCGAGAACATGCGTACCAAGGAACGACTGCTGGCGGATGCGTCGGCAGGGGGGTGGACGCTCTTGCTGGGTCAGGATCCGGGGCAGGTCGCATGGCGCGTGGCGGCGGACGATCGCGGTCGGTTCGCATTGAGCCCGTCTGAGTGAAAGTACCCAAACCGTGGGGAGTGGCCCGCAGTCCGCGGGTTTGCGGGTGTTCCGCCCCTTCCAGGGGTGGAGGACGGACGGGGTTTGACCGCCCACACGCGGCATCTATAATGCTAGTTCTTCTGCAACTCGGGGCTCGCCCGGCACCAGAGCCGCGCCTACGCCAACCGAGCCTCTTCCTGTGATGAGCGAGTACAAGGCACCATGGATTTCAATCTCTGCGAAGACCTTATCGAGTTTCGTGACGTCACCCGGGCGTTCGCGGCCCAGAAGATCGCGCCGTACGCCCGCGAGTGGGACGCCAACAAGTGGATCGCCGAAGAAGCGATCGCCGAGGCGGGCCAGATCGGTCTGCTGGGGCTGCTGACGCCCGAGCAGTACGGCGGGGCGGGCCAGACCATGCTCGCGATGTCGGTCGTATTGGAGGAGTTGGCTCGTCACGACGGCGCGTTCGCCCTGCTGATCGAGGCGCACAACGGTCTTTGTTGTGCGCACCTGAACCTCGCAGCCAGCCACGAACAGAAGATGAAGTATCTGCCTGACCTGACATCGGGCAAGATGTTGGGTTCGTGGTGTTTGAGTGAGCCCGACTGCGGGACCGATGCCGCGGCGATGACCTGCCGCGCCGAAGAGACCTCCGCTGGCTGGGTGTTGAACGGTCAGAAACTCTGGGTGACCAACGGCAAACGCGCCGGTGTCTACATCGTGATGGCCCGGACGAAGCCGGAGCCGGGCTCGCGAACGATGTCCGCCTTCATCGTCGAACGCGGTACGCCGGGCATGGAGATCGGCGAGCCTGAAGACAAGATGGGGATGCGCGGCAGCGACACGGTTCCCGTAAGTTTCGACAACTGCGAGATTCCCAAGGAGAACCTCTGCGGTGAGTTGCATCACGGCTATGTCAACGCGCTGAAGATTCTCGACGAAGGCCGTTCGCTGGTCGGCGCGTTGGCCGTGGGGCTGGCACGCGGATGCTTGGAAGAGGCCCTCAAGTACGCGCTGGAACGAACGGCGTTCGGCAAGCCGCTCACCGCTCATCAGGCGATTCAGTTCAAGCTGGCCGACATGGAAACGCAGATCGAAGCGGCGCGAATTCTCGTGCGTCAGGCCTCCGCATTGTACGACGCCGGGCGGCCGGACAAGGCCCTGAGTTCGATCGCCAAGCTGTACGCCTCGGAAACGGCGAGCCGCGTCGGCTGGGAAGCGATTCAGATTCTCGGTGGCGCAGGCTATACGAAGGACTTCTGCGTCGAGCGGCTGCTTCGCGACGCGAAGTTGTGTGAGATTGGTGAGGGCACGAGCGAGGTCCAGCGGATTCTGATCGCGCGTTCGGAGTTTGCCCGCCGCCGGGCAAGCTAGACCGGAACCGCCGAGGGTTCGCAACAAAGCCGCCGATGGT
>CAYYPB010000312.1:0-4182 GCA_964473405.1 uncultured Planctomycetaceae bacterium | reverse complement strand
AGTCATTCTTCGGATTGCCCTGCCCTATGGGGCAGCGTCCGCCATCGAAGAGGTACCTGCAACGGTCACTCGGTTTCGGCCCGCATGCTTGGAGGCGTAGAGGGCCTCGTCCGCCGCTTTGAGCAGTTCGTCGGTCGTCGTTATTCCCTCGGTCTTGTGTGCGACGCCCAGGCTCACTGTCACCTTCATGGCCTTGTCCTCGAACGCGAACGGGTGTTCCTCGACGGCCACGCGAATGTGCTCGGCACAGACGCTTCCGCCCTCGATCCCCACGTTCGGGCATAGGATCAGGAACTCTTCGCCGCCGATGCGACAAACGCGGTCGGTCTTCCGCGTACTCTCGCGCAGACGCTTGGCGATATCGCGCAAGACCGCATCGCCCGCCGCGTGGCCGTGAGTATCGTTGAACGTCTTGAAGTGGTCGATGTCTAGCATGATGCAGGAGAAGACTTGGTCGTAGCGTTCCTGCGCCTCCCAGAAATCCCGCATCTTGGTCATGGCCTCACGCCGGTTCAAGAGCCCGGTGAGTTCGTCCGTCGTGGCCATTCTCTTGAGTTGCTCGTTCGCCTTGTTGAGCCGCCGGTGTGTGAGGGCCATCTCCGCGTTGACGCGATGCACTTCTCGCGTCCCCTTGGCCAAGTCGGACTCGAGTCGGACGATGCGATCGGCCGCGTAGAGTCTGGCTTTGAGTTCTTCCTTCTTGAGCGGCTTGCACAAGAAGTCGTCGGCACCGGCTTCGAATGCCTCGACGACCTTGTCTTCGCCGTAGCTCGTCACGACGATGACATAGATGAACCGAACGCCTTCGTGTTCGCGAAGCGCGCGGCAGAGCTCCACGCCGCTCATCTCCGGCATCCGCCAATCGGTGATGACGATCCGCGGCTCTTCGCTGCCGATGACACGCAGCGCCTCGCGACCATTCGAGGCCGTCAGCACCCTGTGCTGGTCCGACTCGACCATCTTCGCCAGAAGGCGAACCTGGGCCGGGTCGTCATCGACGATCAGGATCGTCTTCTGTTCCTCCTCAGGCATCGACGATCAGCCCTCCGTTGGCGTCGCTCGTGCGCGATTGCACAGATCGGCGATTGCCTCGACGTCGGAGGCCAGCTTCTCGAGATCGTCGGCGGCCTTCGACGTAGTCTCGGCCTGCTTGGCCGCGTCCGTGATCGTTGGGAAGCCGTAGCCCCCCGCAGCACCCTTGAGCTGGTGAGCCAAGCCGCTCAGAGTCTCGAAGTCCTGCTCGGCCAGCGCCTTCTCGATGGCGGAGACCCGGTCTGGCAGTTCGTCGACGAACATCTCGACCAACTCTACCATGTCCTCATCGCTGGCCAACTCGCTGACCAACGCGCCCTTCTCCTCTTGCGGATTACTCATCGGCTGATTCCTCTCGGTAGCGATTCCAACTGACCAACAGAACACCCGGGCGACAATGGCTTCGTCAACCACGCAGCCCGTGGTGAGTCTCCGTTCCTGAGACCTGCCGGCCCCTCAACAGCATCATCGTCGCGCCGTTGGAGCCGGTTGAACTGCGGCTGGTCCCTGCTATTGGAACTTGGTCGCGTCCGATAGGCCCGTGCGTACAAGAGACTGAGCCCTCTGATTGGCGGAACGCCACCCGCAGCATCGCGACCTCCCCGAGCAATCGGTCCACCGCCGCGTCCGGAAGACGCCGCTGCAAGAAGAAGCTCTGCCATGTGGGAATTGACACGACCCCCGCCGCTCAGTACAACGCCGCGCCATGTGGATGTGGATCCTTTTGGCCGTCATCTCCCTGGCCGTGTGTACGGGGCTCATCAGCAGCGCGCGCGCTTCGGGCCTCACCAAGCGGCGACGTCGGCAAGCGATGGAGGCGTTCTTCGACGCGCCCGTCGAGCTGCGAGCTCAAACCATGCGGGCCGCGCTGGACACCCACCGCGGCAATGCGACCGCTTGGTATCTCCTCGGTTGCGCGCAGCTCGCCGATTGCAGAACGACCGACGCTGCAAGAGCCTTCGGGATGGCACACCACCTCGACTGCCGTTTGATGACGGCCGCCCTGTTCACGTTCGCTTGCCTCAAGGCCCGCGATGGCGGGGGATCCGACATCATCGATCAGTGCGTCGATACTTGGGAAGAAATGAAACGACCAGACTTGCTACGCGGGGCTGCGGATCGTTGGATGTTCCAACGACTTGCAGCCGGCGAAGAGCCGCCCGCGGGGGCGTCTTCACTTGGCAAGCTAATCTGGCTCGCGGTCGGCCCCGAGCATCGAATGAAACTGCACACGACGCTCGCATCAACCGATCCGCGATGGGCGCCGCTGCGTCAGGAGTGAATGGCCGCGCCCGAAGCCCACGGCTGGCCAGCCGTGGAGCGACCGCCTACACGTCGAGTTCGAGCAGCTCCTTCGGCGCGCGCGTCAGATTGTCATAGCCCGACTCGGTGATGACGATCATGTCCTCAATCCGCACACCGCCCCAGCCTTCGTAGTACAGCCCCGGCTCGATCGTATACACCATGCCGGGCTCGACCTTGTTCTCGAAGCCCTGCTTGATCCTCGGGGCCTCGTGGACCGCCAAGCCAACCCCGTGGCCCGTACCGTGCGCAAACTTCTCGGCGCAGCCCTTCTCCGCGAAGTAGTCCCGACCCGCCTGATCCACCGAGCCGCAGGTGACGCCCGGCTTGCTTGCCGCCAAGCCCCGAAGCTGCGCCTCGAGTACGAGGCCATGCACCTCGCGCTGGCGAGCGTCAGCCTTGCCCATGACGAGCATCCGCGTCATGTCGCCGCAGTACCCCTCGTGGATCGACCCGAAATCGAGCAACACCATTTGGCCCTTGGAAAGCTTGCGATTCGCATCGGGAACATAGTGCGGGTTGCAGCCCGTCTCGCCGAACGCCACGATCGGATCGAACGAGTTGCCCTCACTGTGCGTCCGCATGTAGTCGGAGATCTCCAGGGCCACCTCGCGCTCGGACATGCCCAGGCGAATCCAGCCGGCGATGTGATCGAAACAATCGCAGGTGATGTCCTGAGCCTTGCGAAGGAGCTCTATTTCCTCCGCCGTCTTGATGAGCCGGAGCCGCCCCAGCAGTTCTTCGGCCGGTTTGCACGCGATGTCGCCCGACACAATCGCCAGTAGATCAACGCCGTCACAGTACAACAGGGCATCGCGCTCGAACCCCAGCGTTTTGGGGCCCGCGCCGACGATCTCCATGATCTTGTCCGCGAAGGTCTTGGCCGTGACGGGCGACTTAATGAGCTGCGGCACGACGCCGGGCAGCTTCTTCGCACCGGTGATGTAGCGACCGTCGCACAGCAAGTGGACCTTCCCGTCGTGAACGAGCGCGAAACCCTCCGGATCGCCGAACGGCTGCACCTCGCCCGGCATCATCGACTTGAAACCGGTCAAGTATTGCACGTTCTTTGGATTGCTCACAAAGACGGCGTCGAAACCCTCCGACAGCATCGCCTTCTGTAAACGGTCGAGTCGCTCCTGCATTCGAACTGCTCCCATTGTCGCTCTGGATGATCCGATCCCATCGTGGCTGACGTTCCCGTCGACCATCCCGTGACCATACAAGTGCGTGAGAGGTTATTGCGGAGAGGTGCGGAACGCAAGCCGACCACCGGCTCCCGTGCGGAGAACCCGTCGCTTCCGAACTCTTCGTTCACAGCATTTTGGTGTTGAGATGGCCCATCGTTTGGCAACGTCAACACTCTTCTGATGTGGCACCGCCGTCTCGGCGGTGGGATCACAGGCGAGACGCCTGTGCCACATCTGCACGGTCGACAGAACTTGGTCGCGCAGTCGCTCCCCGCACCTTGGGAAGTCCCGCCCTCTTCAACGCAGATGTCCGGCGGGATATCCTTGCACAAGCCGTTGACACCCTCGCAGAGATGCTGCTTTGACGACTCGTCCTGCGTCGATCTTCCGCCGGCGGAATGATCGGGCCTGGGCGACATACCCCAGGGCCATGCGACGCGGTGCAGCACGCCCATCGAGTGCCCGGTCTCACAGGATCCGGAGGCCTGCTGCATGCCCAACGGCGTGTGCTACGTCACCTATCCGGCGACCTGCGAGGCCAACGGCGGCACACGCAGCAGCCCGAGGCGCCGCGCGTCACCACGGCCGCTCGCGGAGCCTCAGTCCATCGGTAATCAGCCTATTGGACCTGCTCGTCGCTTCGCAAGGCCGTTTTCGG
>CAYYPB010000311.1:0-4190 GCA_964473405.1 uncultured Planctomycetaceae bacterium | reverse complement strand
ACGTATGACTCTTTCATTCACAACACCTCGCCGGTTTATCCCGGCGCACAGGAGAGCCACCATGCCGGACCAAGAGATGCATGTCGTGACAGGGGCGTTCGGCTTCACCGGCCGACACATCACACGGCGGCTGCTGGACCGCGGCGTTCGCGTGAGAACGCTGACGAGCCGCGCCGCGAGCGACAGCCCCTTCGGCGATCGCGTTGAAGCGGTGCCCTACTGTTTCGACGACCCGCAACGACTGGTCGAGCATCTGCGCGGGGCGTCTGTTTTCTACAACACCTACTGGGTGCGTTTCGGCCACGGCCGCGCCACGCATGACCTGGCGGTCGAGAACACCAAGACGCTGATCCGCTGTGCGGCCGAGGCGGGCGTCCGGCGCTTCGTCCACGTCAGCATCACGAACCCGAGCGCGGACAGTGAGCTGTCCTACTTCCGAGGCAAGGCCGAGTTGGAACGGACGCTGATGGACTCGGGACTTTCCTACGCCATCTTGCGACCGGCCGTTCTCTTCGGCGAAGGCGATATCCTCCTGAACAACATCGCATGGATGCTCCGGAGACTGCCGATCTTCGGCGTGTTCGGTCGCGGCGACTATCGTGTGCAACCCGTCTTCGTCGAGGATCTGGCCGATCTCGCCATCGCGTGCGCGTTGAAGACCGAGGACGTTACGCTCGATGCCGTCGGGCGCGAGACATTCACCTACGACGAACTCGTGGCCGCACTGAAGAAGGCCGTCGGCAGCCGATCTCGATTGCTGCATCTTCCACCGATCCTTGGCCTAGCCATCGGTCGATGTCTCGGCTGGTGGATGGGAGACGTGGTCATCACGCGAGAGGAAATCGACGGACTCATGGCCGATCTCCTGGTTTCTCACGAGAAGCCGACGTGTCTGACGCGACTGAGCGATTGGCTGAGCAAGCACGGCGGCGAACTGGGACGGCAGTATGCGTCGGAACTCGAGCGACACTACGCGCCGCGAGATGCGTGAACGCGCGGAGCGTGGCGTAGCACAACGCTGGTTCAATCATCCGCGAACGGAAGCGAGGAGGCCTTGGAGCCGCCGTTCTGCTGGGCCATCGCCTCGAACAGTGCCCGGAAGTTGCCCTCGCCGAAACCCTTGGAGCCACAGCGCTGGACCATCTCCAGAAACATCGGCCCGGCATCCGGACGGTCGAGCTGCGCGGACTGTTCTCTGCAAAAGACCTGGAGAAGATAGCCGCCGGCGTCGCCATCCAGCAAGATGCTGCGCGCTTCGAGATCCTCGATGGACTCACTCACGCCATCGATCTTCTTCGCCTTGATCCGGGCGGGCAGGGCGCGATGGTACGCGTGCGGCGTAGCGAGGAACTCGACGTCATGTTGACGACCGTAGTCGACCGAACGGATGAGGTCGCCCACCTCTAAGGCCCAGTGGTGAATGCCCGGGCCTCGGTTGCTGTCGATGCACATCTGAACCTGAGACTCGTTAAACCGAGGGCGCAACGGCTCGTTGATCGCCATCTTGACGCCGCTCTGCTCATCGCACATGACGACGGACTTGAGGCCCGTGCCGATGCCGGGACGGATGTCCTCGGTGTGAAAGTGGACGTCCCAGCATCGCCGAAAGCCCAGAACGTGCTCGTAGAACGCGAGGGTCGGCATGAGCGTGCGCACGTTCGTCGTCATGTGATCGAAGCCGATCACCCCGAGCGGGTTGCTGTCGGGATCGAACAGGCCGTTGGGCTCCATCGCGCCCATGAGTTCGCCCGACGACTCGGAACAGGCGACGAAGCAGAACTCGACGTCCCCCAGGGGTGTGGCAATGCAGAACTCGCGCCAATCGCCGTCGCCGATCACCTTGGTCGTCGTGTGGTTCGTCGGCGTGGCGTTGCGTTCGATGAGCATCTGTTCGGCCGCTTCGAGATCATCCACCAGGAAGTTGACGCGAGATATGCCTTCGGGATGCTGCCTCAGAAACCGGTCCACGCGCGAGCCGGCATGGACTCGTTCGGCGATAACGATGCATGTATCGTCACATCTCAGCAGTCGTCGGCGCGTGCCGGTCCTTTCGACGTCGGCGTCGGTGCTGGCGGCGATGAATTGAAAGCCGAACCCGTGGGTGAAGTAGCTCAACCAGGGAGCGGCATCGTGAACGGAAAGTTCGACGCTGTGAACGCGCTTGATTCCGAGGTTTGGCTTGGCCATCGTCGCACTCCTTGCGCAGCCCCCACTCAATCAGCCTACGGCGTGTAGCATAGCGCCGCCCCCGTGGCGAGTCGAGTACCTTTCACAGTAACCGTTCACGGGGGCTTAGCTGATCTGTGGCACAGGCGTCTCGCCTGTGTTTGCCACACCGCCGAGACGGCGGTGCCACAGCAAAGTCCGCCGTTTTCGAGCATATGCCGCAAAACGCTGTGAACGGTTACCTTTCACAGAGACCAGGCGCGAGATAGGACACGGCCACGCGAGCATGTGGGCCATGTCCGAACGGCCGCGCGACGCTCCAGATGACCGCCCGCCACCGAAACCCTAGTGATCCGGCAGATGATCGAGGAGTTCGGCGATCTCCTCTTCGGTATTGTAGAAATGAGGGCTGACGCGGATTCGCCCCATGCGAGATGCCACGACCGTGCGATACTCCTGCCGCAGATGGCCGGTGATCCTGCCGTGGTCGTGCTTGTCGGAAACGAAGGCCACGATTCCGCTGGCCTCGGCCGGCTTGCGGGAGCTAACCAGGCGATAGCCCTTGGCCTGGACGCCCTCGGCCAGCCGGTCGGTCAACATCCGGACACGGTCCCAAACGGCGTCCACACCCAATTCGAGCAACCACTCGATCGAGGCACCCAGACCCCAGATGCCGGCGATGTTGTAGCTGCCGCCCTCGAATCGCCTTGCGTCGTCACGGAACTCGAACTCGCGGCGACCGAAGTTGAACGGTTCTTTGACACTCAACCAACCGACGCTCGAGGGACGCAGTAGTCCGAGCAATTCGTGACGACAGTAGAAGATGCCCGCCCCCTCGGGGCCGAGCAACCATTTGTGGCCGTCGGCACTGAGAAAGTCGATCTTCATGGCCCGCACATCGATGGGCACGCAGCCCAACGACTGAATGGCGTCCACGCAGAGCAGCACGCCGCGCTGTTGGCACGCCTCGCCGAGCGCGGCGAGATCGGTCCTGAACCCGCTGCCGAACTGAACGGACGAGACCGACACCACCCGGGTACGGTCATCGATCAGCTCGACCAAGCGGTCGAGCGGAATGCGCCCGTTGTCTTCCGGCACAATCTTCATCAGGACGCCCTGGGAATGCAGGTGCATCCAGGGGTACACGTTGGCGGGAAACTCGGCGCCGGTCGTGACGATGTTGTCGCCGCGAGAGAACTGCAAGCCGTTGGCGACGAACGAGAGCCCCTCACTCGTGTTCTTGGCGAACGCGATTTCCTCGGGGTGACAGTTGATAAGTTTGGAGGCGAGCTGGCGAACGCGCCGCGTGGCGGGATACAGCCCGTCGCGCGCGTAGGCGTAGCCCTCCGATTCCTCGATGAATCGGCGCATGGCGTCCGCGGCGCGGCCGGAAAGAGGCGCCACCGCCGCATGATCCATGAAGCGGTACTGCCTCGTGATCGGCATCTCGGCTCGTACTGCCGCGATGTCCATCTCGAACGTTCCTCCTAATACGACAGCGATAGCTCTCTGGAGAAGAGCCGCGACCGCGTACATCCCTACCCGAGTCTACGCACGTGCCGGCATCGAATCCATGCGATCCAGATCTTCGGACGCGATGATCATGGGCTCAGCGCCTCACACCCACCGCCGGCTCGCCTAGGCCATGCGTCGCCGACCGAAGCCCGGCCGCAGCAGCAAGGCACCGCTGGCGACCAGACCGAGCAACATCAACACGCCGGGCTCAGGTGCCCGCCTCGCTTCTTCGATGTCGGGGATTGCCTCGCCGCCGCCATCATCGGCGACCAGCAAGGAAAAGCCCTCGAAGCCGCGAACCTCAGTCGGGAAGCCATTCGTCACGACGCCCAGCGGATCGTCCAGGAATGCGGAGAGGAACATCTGCTCCGTCAAGAACTGAACTTCCTCGTCCGACAGGCCCCCGCCGGCTTCAATCTGAGCCACGAGATCGTCGACGGTCTTCCACTTCTGGGCAGCCGCCGAAAACACACGCGGCCCCGTGGCCGCGGCCGCCGCGTTGTCGGCCT
>CAYYPB010000310.1:0-4207 GCA_964473405.1 uncultured Planctomycetaceae bacterium | reverse complement strand
ACACTGGCCGCGTGAACCCGCAGAAACAGCAGGGCTCGCCCCGCCGCCTCCGCGGCGTTGCTGGTCGTCCTCGCCTCGCCGCCGCTCTCGGGCTTGGCCGGGGCGTCCGCTGCCGCAGGCGCTGCCGCCGAAGCATCGGCTGGGGCGGCGTCTGTCTTCGTTGCGTCTGTCTTCGCGGCGTCCGTCGCCTTCGGGGGGGCGCCGGCTCGCGACTCGTCGCGCCCGAACCCGCCGCGCGGGCCACGGTCACCACGGCCTCGTCCGCCGCGATCACCGAATCGACCACCACGGTCGTCGTATCGCCCCGTGCTCTTCGGCGGATCGGCCGTCAGCGACTTCTGAATCTCCTCTTCACTCATCCCTTCTCGCCGCAGGAACATGACGCGGAGGATCTTCTCGCCGAGCTGCACGTCCCGTTCGAGGCCCGGGAGGCTCTCTGGCGGCGCTTGGAAGTACGTCAGGGCGTAGAGCCCGCGCTTGTGGCGATTGATCGGATACGCCAATCGCCGCTCTTCCCAGTTCTTGATGCCGATGAGCTTCGCCTCGGCTCGGTCCAGCACCCGATTGATCTCCACCTCGGCCGCCGGCCAATCCGACGTCAGGGCGGGATCCAACAGAAACATGCCTTCGTAAGTATTCACGAACCTTTACTCCTGGACAACCGTTTGGGCCGACGGGCCCGCATCCTGGGCTGATGTTTTCATCAGCCGATTCATCACGACAGGCCTAGCGTCAATCTTCCGGTGCCGACCTGTTTGTCTCATTCATCGCGTCGTTGATGCCGGCGCGAAGCCAACGCTCCACGGCGTCGGCCGCCATTCGCACGCTCGCCTCGGCTTCTTCGATCTCCGATGGCGAGAACTTGCCGAGTACGAAGTCCGATACGCTGCCCCGGGCCGGTCGGCCGATGCCGATCCGCGTCCTGGCGATGTCCTGCGTCGCCAGATGCCGCAGGATGTCGCCCAGTCCCTTCTGACCGCCCGCCGAGCCCTTGGCTCTCATGCGGAGCTTGCCCAGAGGCAAATCCACGTCGTCCGAAACGACCATCACATCCGCCGGCGGACACTGATAGAACTTCACGGCCGCCGCAACGCTCTTGCCGCTGAGGTTCATGTACGTCATGGGCATCAGCAACACCACGCGATGCCCCGCGATCTCGCCGCTCTCGACGAGCCCGCAAAACTTGTTCCGCCACTGGCCCAACTGCCAGCGTTCGTTCAGCAGTTGCGCCGTCTGGAACCCGACATTGTGCCGAGTTCCCACATACTCCCTGCCGGGATTGCCCAGTCCGACGATCAGTTTCATGGGCTCGCACCGGTTCTCGCGGGACGAACAACTCACGCCGCCGACACCAGGGCCGACACGCTCGAAGGTTCGGCTAGCTCTTGGCCGCGCCGGCCTCGTCCTCGGGTTTGCCCTTGGCAATCACTTCGGGCTCTGACCCCGCAGCACCCTCTTCGCCACCCTCGCCCTCGGTCGGCTCGGACTCGTCCACGGCCGTCGGCAGGCGAACAACGCCGACCACCGCTTCGACATCGCCAGCGATCATTGCCCCCTCGGGAAGGACGAGATCCTTGGCGTGGATGACCTCGTCCAGGTCCAGTTCGCTGATGTCCACGCGAATCGACTCAGGAATCTCAGCCACGACGCACTCGATTTCGATCTCGGTCAACTCGTGACGGAACACGCCGCCGGCCTCGGTACCCTTGGCCGTGCCGCGGAAGTCCAACTGAACCGTCACCTTGACACGCTCCGTCAGATCGACGCGGATCAGGTCCACATGCACCAGCGTCGATCCAAGATGATCGTACTGGGCCGCCTTGAACTGACACGGCTGCACCTTGCCGTCCATGTCCAGCTTCACGACGTGAAGACCATGTTCGAGGTACGTCTCGACGTCGCGATAGGTGAGCGAGATCGAAGCCGGCGTCCGCCCGTGGCCGTACACGATAGCGGGCAGCTTGCCGTCGCGCCGCAACCGGGCGGCCGCTCGCGATCCGGCGGCTTTTCTCGACTCGATAATCAGTGTGGGTATGTCCATGAGTGCGTCCCTTACGATTTCGAAAACAGACTGCTAACTGATTGATGATTGTGGATGCGGGCAATCGCCTCGCCCAGAATCTCCGCCACGCTTAGCACATGGAGTTGCTTCAGCCGCTCGCGCGCCTCGTTCGTGATCGGGATCGTGTTCGCCACGGTGAGTTCCGTAAACGGGGCCTCGCTCAGCCGATCATAGGCAGGGCCGGCGAACACCGCGTGCGTCGCCGCGCCGCGGACGCTGCGCGCCCCTCGCTCCTTGACGACCCGGGCCGCCTCGCACAGCGTGCCTGCCGTCGCGATCATGTCGTCCACCATTAGCACGTCCTTGCCCTCGACCTCGCCGATGATGTGATGGACCACGGCCGTGCTGCCGCTCGTGCGACGCTTGTCGATGATGGCCAGTTCGCAGCCCATCTTCTCGGCGTAGGTCCTGGCCCGCTTGACGTTGCCGACATCGGGACTGACGAGTACGACATTGCCGGTGTCGAGACGCTCGAAGTGCTTCAGGAAAGCGGGGCTCCCCTGCAAGTGATCCACCGGGATGTCGAAGAACCCTTGAATCTGCGAAGCGTGCAGGTCCATCGTCAACACGCGGTCGGCCCCCGCCTGGACGATCAAATTGCTCACCAGCTTGGCCGTGATTGGAACGCGGCCCTCTTCCTTGCGATCCTGCCGGGCATAGCCGAAGTAGGGCAGCACCGCCGTAATACGCTTGGAAGAGGCACGTCGGAGGCAGTCGATGAAGACCAACAGCTCGATCAGATTGTCATTCACCGGCCGCGACGTGGACTGCACCACGAACACGTCCCGTCCGCGGACGTCCTCGTGCAGTTTGACGAACAACTCGCCATCGGGAAACGTCTCGGCGTGAACGCGGCCGGGTCGGATGTCTAGATATTGGCAGATCTCATCCGTTAACGCCGGATTCGACCGCCCGCTAAATACCTTGAGCTTGTCCGCCGGGTTCAGCATGTCTTGCCCTCCGAAGCGCAGCCGCTGGGAGCCGGAGGGCGGCGGAGACAACGATCCGTACGCTTGGGCAGAGGATTGGCGGGCCGAGCGCCCGTGGCCGTCGCGTCAAACGCATGGATTGCCCCGGGGCCGACCGTCGCGTTGTCCTCGATGACCGAACCGGCGGCAACAAGCGCATAGGGACCGACGGAACAGCCCTGCCCGATTCGGGCGTTGCCCTCGATATAGCTGAAGGGCTTGATCGAACTGTCGGTACCGATCTGGGCCCGGCTGTCGATCCAGGTCGTCGCGGGATCGACGATCGTGACGCCTTCGGCCATCCAATGGGCCGCGATGCGCTGCTGCATCAGCTTGGACACGTCGGCGAGATCCGCCCGCGAGTTGATGCCCACGGCGTCCGCCGCCGGAACCGTCGTCGAAGCCCGAACGGTCTTGCCGTCGGACAGGACGATCTCGAGGACGTCGGTGATGTAGTACTCGCCCTTGGCGTTGTTCGACGTGATACGCGGCAGCGCACCGAACAGGCACTCGGCGTCGAAGCAGTAGTAGCTCGGGTTGACTTCGTTGATCTCGAGTTGCTCGGGCGTGCAATCGCGATCCTCGACAATCTTCTCGAAGTTGCCGCCGGAGTCGCGGACGATACGGCCATAACTCGCAGGTTCGTCGAGGAAGGTCGTGGCGATCGACGTGGCGGCGGAAGCGGCGCGATGGCCGCCGACAAGCGCTCGCAACGTCTCCGAGCGGATCATCGGCATGTCGCCGGCGATGACGACCACATCGCCCGAAAAATCGCTCAGGGCCTCCGTACACATCGAGACGGCGTGGCCGGTGCCGTTTTGTTCGAGTTGTTCGACAAAGTGGATACCCGGCTCGTCACGGAAAGCGTCGATGACGATCTCCTTACCGAAGCCCACCACAATGTAGAACTCGTTGATGTCCGCCTCGCGACACGCCGCCAACACATGCGCCAGCATCGATTGGCCGCAGATCTCGTGCATGACCTTGGGCAGATCGGTCTTCATACGCGTCGACCGGCCTGCTGCCAGGATGACGGCGGCCAAACCTCGATCGCTGCTCTGCGAAGGCATCAAACGTCTCCGAATCCGCGGCGGACTATTCGCCGCGAACCAACCGTCACTGGAACTACCCGGCGAGGATTCGAACCTCGACTATCAGGACCAAAACCTGAGGTGCT
>CAYYPB010000309.1:0-4209 GCA_964473405.1 uncultured Planctomycetaceae bacterium | reverse complement strand
GCCGCCAGGAGCGCACGCCCGCGTCAGCGGGCGGCGCCGGCGGCAGGGCGCAGCCGGGAGGGAGCGACCGTGAGGGAGCGAACGTGAGGGAGCGACCGGCGCTCGTCTGACAGGCCCCTTCGTTTGTGCGGGTTGCGCTCCCTCACGGTCGCGGCTCTGATCAGTCTCTCGAAACGAGGGTCGGCTCAATCCACCTGCTTGATACCCGTGCGCAGGTAGGCTTGTTCGAGATCGTGATCGACCGGAGAGAACCTCGCGATCGGCAGACCCTGCCGCAAGAGCGTGGCCAGCAAGTCCGCGGCCGGTTCGTCGGCGTGTTCGAACTCGAAGGAGATGCTTCGGCCGTGGACTTCGACGTGTGACAGGGTGGGGACACTCTCCAGAATGCGGAGTGTCTCCGGAACCGCCTTGGCAAGCACGACCTCATATCGACAGCGGTTGTCTTCCTTGCCGCCGACGACTTGGGCAACCGTGCCGAACTGACGAAGTGCGCCCGCCTCCATGATGCCGATGTGCGTGCAGTATTCGTGGAGGTCCGCCAGGATGTGGCTGCTGACGATCAGGGCCTTGCCCTGGTCTCGAAGGCTCCCGAGCATCTTGCGAAACTGAACGCGCCCGGCGGGGTCGAGCCCCGAGGCCGGTTCGTCGAGCAGCACGAGCGTCGGGTCGGGCAGCAGCGTGCGCGCCACGGTCAGGCGCTGCAACATGCCGCGCGAGAGCGACTTGATCTTGGCATCGCGACGGTCGGACAGCCAGAGCTGATCCAGCCAGAAGTCGATGCGTTCTTCAATCGTCTCGCAACGCAACCGATAGGCTCGACCGATGAACCTGAGAAAATCGGCCACCGTCAGCGCCTCGTAAACCGGCGGCGTGTCGGGGGCGAAGCCGATGCGAGAGAGCGTCTGCGGGCTACCGGGCTCGACGACATCACCGAGGACGTGCACCGTACCCGCCGCCGTGGGTAGCAGACCGGCGAACGCCTTGAGGCTCGTGGTCTTGCCGGCTCCGTTGGGGCCGATGAGGCCGAGGAGCTGCCCGGCCGACAATTGCATGTTCAGCCTCGGCAACGCAACGAAGCTGCCATATTCAACTCGGACGTTGGAGGCGTCGAGAATCAGTGTCATGCGGGAGTATCCGGAAACAACGGGTCGGCCTAGCGGGACCATCTTATCGGCGAATCAAGTCGCCAGCAACGTGGGGCGTTTCCCTAGCCCCTGAGCTGGCCGGCGGGATCATGGCCAGTGGGGGGGGGCTGACCTGGCACCCCCGGCAGAGCCGGGGGCGGAGGGGGGAGAGTTTGACAGACTTTTCGACACACCGGTAGAATCTTGGGCGTGACTACGGATGCGACACGCCCCACGGTCGGTCCGCTCCATACGATTTCCCAGGGCAACCGGCGACATCCTCCATGAACGAACCCACTTTCTGGCACTACTCCCTCGTGGCCACGCATCTGACCGTCTGCGCGCTGCTGGCGATGTACGGCGTCCACCGTTACTCGCTGGTCTACTTGTACTACAAGTATCGCCGCAACTGCGCCCAGAAGAAGGCCATCTTCCTCAATAAGCCCAAGGTCACGATCCAACTCCCGATGTTCAACGAGTCGTATGTCGCCCAGCGCATCATCGAGGCGACCTGCAAGATCGACTATCCGCGCGATCGCCTGGAGATACAGGTCCTCGATGACTCGACCGACGAGACCGTCGACATCGCCCGGGAGACGTGCGAGCGAATGCAGGCCGAGGGACATCCCGTCGTGCTGCTGCATCGGGAGAACCGACAGGGCTACAAGGCCGGCGCCCTCGAAGAGGGCTTGAAGGTCGCCACCGGCGAGTTCGTCGTCCTGTTCGACGCCGACTTCATTCCACCGACCGACATCCTGGACCACCTCATCGACCATTTCGTCGACCCCAAGGTGGGCATGGTCCAGGCGCGTTGGGAACACATCAACCGCGAACAGTCGTACCTGACCAAGGCGCAGGCGATTCTGCTGGATGGCCATTTCGTCATCGAGCACGCCGCGAGAAACCGATCCGGCCGATTCATGAGCTTCAACGGCACGGCCGGTGCGTGGCGAAAGTCCTGCATCGCCGATGCCGGCGGCTGGCAGCACGACACGCTGACCGAAGACCTCGACCTGTCCTATCGAGCGCAGATGAAGGGCTGGAAGTTCGTCTATCTTCCGCAGGTGACGAGCCCGGCCGAGTTGCCGCCGGAGATGGTCGGTTTCAAGAGCCAGCAGCACCGCTGGGCCAAGGGCGGCGCGCAGACCTGCCGCAAACTCCTGCCCAGCATCATGAAGTCCAAGTTGCCCTGGCGCATCAAGGTCGAAGCGTTCTTTCACCTAACGAGTTGGGTCAGCTATCTGCTGATGGTCTTGCTGACATTCCTGCTGTTCCCGGCGTTCTTCTTCAAAGCCTACGTGTTCCAAGACAACCAGATCATGCGGCTCGTCGTCGACGCGTCGCTCGTGTTGCTGGCCACTTTCTCGGCGAGCACGTTCTACGTCGCGTCGCAGCGCGAGCTGTTCCGCACCTGGGCCGAAAGCATCAAGTATCTGCCCTTCCTCATGGCCATCGGTGTGGGCATCTCACTCAACAATGCCAGGGCCGCGATCGAGGGCTTCTTCGGCGGGCAATCCGAGTTCGTCCGCACGCCCAAGTTCGGCATGGCCGAATCGGGCGATAAGCAGTGGAAGAAGAAGAGCGGCAAGAACAAGCTCGACGCCAAACGTGTGCAAGGCTGGTGCGAACTGCTCATGGGCCTCTACATGGGCGTCTGCGTCTGGTACACGGCCTCGCAGGGGATGTTGCTCGGTCTGTTCTTCATGTGTCTATTCACGGTCGGCTACCTCTATGTGGCGGGCCTGACATTCCTCGGCGAGTATCAGTCCGCCCGTGCCCGATCGCGGGCCGCAGTCGAACACGCCCTGTCCGATTCATAAAGCCGCTGATGGCCTCGCCGGTTCTTCCCGACCACTGCGCGGGTTTCTCTTGACACGCCCCCCGCCGACGCCTACCGTCCGGCACACCGATCATTCTGCCTGACCGCACGAAGAGGAGTTCACCATGCGGACGAGATTCTCGCGCAATCGATCGCGCCGAGCCTGTCGTTGGGCGGTCGCTGCCTGTGGCGGCCTCTTCATCGCCGCCTGCCAATCACCGCAACAACCCAAGACCGAAGCCCCGACGCCGGCACTCGAAGCATTCACGATCCACATCGACCGGGGCAACAACGGTGCCGTCAAGGGCACCGGCAGCCGCCGCGAAGATCGACGGACCCCGATGCCGCGCATCATGGCCTTCGAGATGTCCGGCACCGTCGAGAAACCGCCGGCCGATGCCGAGGCGGATCGTCACGCCGCGGCGAAACAGGCAGCCATCATCGAGGCCTTCGCCGGCGCGCTCATCGAAGCCCGCCGATCGCGCGGACAGCCCACGGCGGACTTCTCGGCCCAGATGGGACCACGGCTGACCGTTTGCCATCAATCGCTCGAACCGGGCCATGCCATCGAGGTACGCCTGACCTCGCGAGGCGTGGAAACCGTGTTCGCCGTGCGAGATGGCGAACTCCAGCATCCGGCGCACGACTTCGCCCTCGTCCGTCGCCTCTTCGCAGAGACCAACGGCGAGTTTTCCCTGCTCGGGGCCGGTGCGACAACGTTGTCAGACCAGTACATCGCAACCGTCGCGTGTTATCAGCCTCGGGTGATGGATGCCGCGCTGGCCGGCAGCGGCGCGACGAGCGACGACGCGCCGTAGCGATCGCGGGAGGGATCACGAGCCGACTCGTTCGGGCGAGCCGCCAAATGGCAAGCCAACAGTCAGCGCGTAGGGAGATTCGACGCCACACTCCCCAGCCGCATCGCCCATCGGCTTGCCGTTTGGCGCAGTCTAGAGATGCAATTCCACAACATTCCGATCGAACAACACATGCGTCGTGTGGACCTGCTGTCCGTCGTGAACGCCCTCGCCCCAGACGCGGGCTGTCTTGAGTTGCGCCGCGACATCCTTGTGAACGTGGACCGCCATGTCGTGAACGGTCGCGTCGCGCGGTAGCACAAACGGCTCGGCCATGTCGGCGGGGTTGCCAGGGCGCCTCCCATAGACGCGAATCAAGTTCAACATGTCGGACATACGCGCCCCCCTCGCACTCACACCGCCCCCTTCCACCCCGCCACCGGCGGGCGCGCCACGACCGTCGCGACGG
>CAYYPB010000308.1:0-4211 GCA_964473405.1 uncultured Planctomycetaceae bacterium | reverse complement strand
GGCCCAATGCGCGATTGAATCGTACAGCTCGAAAAGCGAGGCGACATCGGCGTCAACGCCGCATCACGCAAGGGCTTCTTCGAGTGGGGCGGCAAGGGTCGGCCCAAGATGCAGGCCGTCCTCGATCCTGCGTCGGGCAAGTACGTCCAGATCGGCGAGGCCTCTCGCAAGGACTATTGGTCCATCTTCGAAGCCACCGAGCGAGACCGCCGCGACGGCAAGATCAAGAGCGCGGGCGCACTCGTTCATGTGGCGTGTGCCGACGATGCGGGCGGTCGAGCGTTTCGACGTTATGCCCTACCGATTTGCCTCTATGTATTGGACATGATCCAGGACGGCTTCGCCACGCCGGGGCAGATCAACATCGCCACACGAGCGGGGCTGCGATTCAAGGTCGGCCTGATCGAACTGATCGACGCGCTGATAGCGCATCTGACGATCAACGGTCTCATGGAGTTGGTTCGCCGCGCCCAGGACGAGAATGCCGACGATCCGTACATGGTCGACATGTTGGATATCGACGGAACCTGCGGCCCGCGAAAGGGTCGGCCCTGCCTGCTGCACGAGTTGAAGAAGCGCAACCTGACGCGGCTGCTGGCCTATGGCAAGTACTACAAGACACCTGTGGCCGAACTCGACTTGGCATCGGGGACCTATCGCGGCAGCTACCTGGACGTGAAGTTCTATGAGCCTTCGGCGAAAGACCGCGTCGCTTGCATCGTGATGAACAGTCCGATGCGTGGCAATGTCTGGAACCATGCCAACGTCGATCAGTTGGCGCACGCTTATGATCGCGTGTTGAGCCTGCATCGCGTGGGTCGTTGTGGCGCAGCTATGTTCACGGCGTCCGGCGGCGGCATGAAGATGTTCGGTGCCGATGCCCGCGAGTTCAACTTCGGCTGGTTCGAGCGTGATATCGGCTATGCGCCGTTGAGTGAGGAAGCCGCTTCGGCGTCGAGTCTCAATGCCGTGGGGCTGTTCCGCACGATTCAGCGCAGCCCCGTCGCGACGGTCGGCGTGTTCGGTGAGAAGTGGGGCGGCGGTGCCGAGTTTACCTACTTCCTCGATCTGCGCTACGACGTGCAGGCCTTCGGTATGGTGTTCGATTCGCTGGATCGCCGAACGACATGGCAGCAGAAGAACACCTACAACCAGCCGGAACTGGACTACGCCATTCTGCCGGGCTTCGGCGGTGCCGGCGAACTGAAGCGCCTGGGCATGGGCGACTCGGTGATCTTCGAGGTGTTCGACCAAGGCATGACGGCCGACCGAGCCTACCAGGTGGGCCTGTCGAACGGCGTGTTTGAGGACGAACTGGAAGCGCTGCGACGCGGCTACGAGCGAGCGCGAAACATGGCCAAAGACGCCCCGTGGTCGCGAGCGCTGTTCAAGGTGCAGCTTGCCCGCGGGGCGGATGATGAAGCGTTGGCGGCGGAGACGGGCGATACGTTCAACCCGCGGAAGAATCCGTTTGTGAGTACGGGGTTGCTAGCGCTGCTCGATCGCGGCGCTCGCGGCCCGAAGATGAACTACGACTGCTCGGACGTGAAACTGCCGGGCTGGGAATATCCGGACGCGGAGTAGGCGGATCGCGACATCGCGTATCGAGCCCGACCTACTGTGAGGACTTATGGCACAGGCGTCCCGCCTGTGATTTCACCGGCGAGACGCCGGTGCCACAGGGCGAGCATGACAACCGCTCCGAGCTTGAGAGAACAGCATCATGAGTACGGACGTATTCAACGAATGGCGTGACAAACCTCTGGACGACGTGTTGCATGCGTGTCGAGAGCTTGTCGAGGATGTGGACTTTCCGACGATCAAACGCTGGCGGGAGGCGGGCGGCAAGGTTGCGGGGCACTTTCAGGTCTACTTCCCGGAAGAACTGGCCCACGCGGCGGGGATGCTGCCAGTCAAGATGCGCGGCGCGCCGGTCGACACGACGATCGCCGATTCGCACTTCGGCTCCTATCTTTGCTCGATCCTCAAGACATCGCTCGAGGTCGCGCTGACGGGAGCGTTGAAGTTGGACCTGTTCGTGTCGCATCCGATTTGCGATGCGGCGCGGAACCTGGCGGCGATCTGGGGGCGCAACTTCGACTACCCATGCCAGATTCTCTATCTGCCGCAGAATCCCAACTCGTCACACAGCGCGGAGTATCTTCGCGGCGAGTACGACCGACTGCGCCGCATGATCGAAGGCGTCGCCGGGCGGAAGATCAGCGAGGAAGACGTTCGCAAGTCCATCGCGGTGTTCAATGAGAACCGACAACTCCTGCGGGAACTATACGAAATCAAACGCGAGACGCCGTGGCTCGTGGCGGCCGAGGATGCCTACTGCCTCATGACGATCGGCGGCCTGATCCCGCGCGAGGAGCACAACGAGTTGCTTCGTGCGACGTTGCCGATGCTGCGGCAGCGCGAGGCCAAGCAGCAGGATCGCATCCGCGTGGTTTTCGAAGGCGGCTTCTGCGAGCAGCCGCCGTTGGATCTGATCCGCGTGTTGGGCCGGTCCTGCTATCTCGTGGACGACGACTTTCACATCGGTCTGCGTTGGATTCTCGAGGACGTTTCGACCGATGGCGACCCACTGGCACAGCTCGCCGACGCCTACTTGCAAAAGTCGTCGTACAGCGCGGTCCAGCACGACAATCGTAAGCCGAAAGAAGACATGTTGCTCGAACGCATTGCGACGTCGCGGGCCGATGCGGTGATCATCTCCGCCGCGAAGATGTGCGAGCCGGGCCTCGAAGAGCAGGTGGCCTACACGCACGCATTGGACGAGAAGAATATTCCCTATTTCCTGAGTGAGTTCGAGGAGAACATGACCTCCTTCGAGCACATCGAGTTGCAGGTCGAGACGTTCCTGGAAAACCTGCTGTTCGCCTGATCGAGGAGGAACGAACGAATGACTACGACACCAGATATGAACGAACTCGTGGGTCGCGGAAATCGCGACGGCGCGAAGCTCTTTCGAGATTGGTTTTCCGGCCTGTCGAAGACGGCCGAGGAGGGTGGCCAATCCGCCTACGTCTTCGTGATGGGCAGCATCAACGAGATTCTCAAGGTGTTCGATTTGCCGGTGGTCTTCCCGGAGATCAACTCGCTCCAGATGGCGGTGCGTCGTGTGGCCCACGAGTATCTCGGCGAGGCGGAGGACTACGGCTACTCGCCGGACATCTGCGGCTATGTCAAGGCCGACGTCGCGCTACAACTCCGCGATGGCGAGCATCCGATGGGCGCAGTCCCCAAGCCGAGCATCGCCGTGTTGACCAACGCGTGTAACACCTACATCAAGTGGGCCGAGATATGGCAGCGCATGTACGACTGCCCGATGGTCACGATCGATGTTCCCGGCACGCGGGAGGCCGGCGGCCAAACCGCCAAGGGCGACCGCGATTTCGAGAACGATCGTCGCTATGTCGAAGTCCAACTGCGAGAACTCATCACGACGTGCGAGCAGGTGACGGGCAAGAAGTTCGATATCGACAAGCTGCGAGAGATCCTCGGTCACGCCAACGTCATGAGCGTAGGCTGGAAGCGGGTGCTGGAGCTGAACAAGTCCCGGCCCTCGCTGTTCAACGCGCTGACCGACGGGACGATCTATCTCGGCGTGGCCAATGGCTTCCGCGGCACGGCCGAGGGCAGCCGATACTTCACCGAACTCGTCGAGGAGATGGAGTACAAGGCGGCGAACGGCATCGGAACACTGACCGACGAGCAGTATCGCCTGATCTTCGTGGGCGTTCCGTGCTACCCGATCTTCCGGCGATTCAACGAGCTGTTCACCGAATGGGACGGCACGTTTATCAACTCGACCTATCTCTGGTTTGCGTCGGGCGGCACGAACCGAGGCTTCGAGTATGACCTTGCCCATCCGATCGAGTCGTTGGCCGAGGGCGTGTTGTTCAGCGTGCGAGACGCGATGGACAGCATGTTCTATCAGGATCGCGTCCTGGCGGACATGATCGAGGAGTACCATGTGGATGGGATCATCTACCATCCGATCAAGAGTTGCCGGACGGTCTCCACGGGCCTGGCCGATGCCCGGCGTCATTTGTCGGAATCGCACGATGTCCCCAGCTTGTTCATCGAGTCGGACATGATGGATCGTCGCGTGGTGAGCGAAGCGCAGATGAAGAACCGGATCGATGCCTTCTTCGAGGGGCTCGTATCGCGCCGACAACAGGCGCTGATCAAGTAGGGGTTGT
>CAYYPB010000307.1:0-4249 GCA_964473405.1 uncultured Planctomycetaceae bacterium | reverse complement strand
AGCCCGCGCGGACGTGCCACACGAAACGGCGTTCCCTCGCCAAGCAACACCGCGCGGGCTGAAGCCCGCGGCTCGTTCGCGCTGGGTGGAAGTGCCCGCATCGTTGCGCGCCGCCTACTTACCGCCGGTCTTCCCGCAGCACTGCTTAAACTTCTTCCCGCTCCCACAAGGACAAGGCTGATTCCGCCCGACTTTCGGCTGCTCGCGGACGATGGTCTCGATCTTGGTTTCGCCTTGAGCCTGCATCGCCGCCTCGCGATCGCGGTCGGCCTGGCCGGAGAAACCCAGGTTCGTCGCCGCGCCGTGACTGGTGGACCCGATGTTGTAACGGCTCTCGGCCTGCTCCTCGCCGGAGAGTCGGGCCTTGAAGATGATACTCGTCACCTTGTCCTCGATGCCGGCCCGCATCTCCTGGAACATCCCGAACCCCTCCTTCTTGTAGGCGATCTTCGGGTCCTGCTCCGCATAGCCGCGCAGGCCGATCGACTCTTTCAATAGATCAATCGCATGCATGTGATCCTTCCATGCCTGATCGTAAATCTGAAGCAACACATACTGCTCCAGCATCGACAGCTCGCGCCGCAGCAAGTCGCGACCGAACATCCGCAGCGCCTCGACCGGGTCGGCCGCCTCCTTGAAGGTCTCCTCATCAAAGGCCGGGCCGAATCGCTCCGCCCCCCATTTGGCCAGGTGATCTTCCGCGCCGCCCGCCCCCTGCGACACGGCCTTCTCGATTTCCGCGTCGAGCTTGCCGTTGGTCGTGTACGCGCGGTTGAGCGAGAACAACTCTTCGACAACCTCGCGGACCGGCCGCTGCTGGATGTTGTCCACCGTCCAGCCCACGTTGAACTTGAAGTTCGCCCACGCCGCGATCCGGTCGGCCGCATAGGCATTCTCCACCAGTTCGTCGAGAACCGTCCGCTCGAGAAGCCACTCCACGGGATACCGAGCCTCGCGCTCGCGATACGCCTCGTGAATCGCCTCCTCCAGCTTCTCGACGAGATCGGCGTACTCCACATCGGCGAACTCCTCGACCTTCAGCGTGATGCCGAACTTGTGCTGCGCCCAGGCGAACACGGTCTTCCGCCCGTACTCCGGGTCCATGAACCGTTGAATCGGACTCAGATCAAACGCGTCGATCTTAGCCACGGAAGCCTCGACCAGATGCTCCTGAACCTCCTCGATGGCCATGCTGCGGAGCTGGTTCTGCGTCAACTTCGAGCCGAAGCGCGTCTCCGCCCATCGCGCCAAGCCCCGGATGTCCCACTGCGCCGGGTCCAGGTCGGGGTCCATGTACTCGCCCGTCGTCAGGACGATCTGGTTGCGGGCCTCTTCCTTGGCATCCGCGCGGAGCGTCTTCTCCGTGCCGACCGGGTCGTGGATGTCCACATGCTTCGGTTCGGTCTGACTCTCGATCTCGGCCCGCGCCCAATCACAAACGCACTGCTGGCTATAGTCCGGCGCGAGGAACTTCTCCGCCGCCGCCTCGATCGTGTTGTCGATCATGCCCCAGATAACATCGACGAGCTTGCCGGACTTGCCGGGCCTCGCCGCCGCGAGGATATCCTGCCGCTCCGCGTAGAAGATCTTCCGCTGGTGGTCCATCACCTCGTCGTATTCGAGCAGATGCTTGCGAATGCCGAAGTTCTTCTCCTCAACCTTCATCTGGGCCCGCTCGATTCCCTTGTTGATCGACTTGGCCTCGATGGCCATGCCCTCCTCGAAGCCCATCTTCGAGAGCATCTTCAACATCCAGTCGCCCATGAACATTCGCAGCAGATCGTCACCCAGCGACAGGAAGAACCGGCTCGAACCGGGATCGCCCTGCCGACCGGCCCGGCCGCGAAGCTGATTGTCGATCCGGCGCGACTCGTGCCGTTCGGTCCCCACGATGTGCAAACCGCAAGGCGCGTTGAGTTCGCAGACCTTGCGGCCCAACTCGGGGAACCGTGAATCGAGCTTCGGCTTCCAACAGTGCGCACACTTCGTCTTCGCGTTGTAGTCCGGACAGCGGATGCAGCACTTCGTCCCCGTGACCCCGGACTCCTGCCAACCGAATCGCTTTCGCGACCCCGCCGCATCTTCCGGCGGCCCCAGGTCGCCGATGCACTTCTCATAGACAACGCCCTGCTGGAGCTTGATGTCCGTGCCGCGACCGGCCATGTTGGTCGCGATCGTCACGTTGCCGAGCGGCGTCTTGTCCTTGCCGCGAGACGGCTCGTGACATTCGCCGGCCTTCGTGACGATGTCCGCCTCACGCTCGTGCTGCTTGGCATTGAGAACCTCGTGCTCGATACCGTACTTACGCGTCAACAGGTTCGAGAGCTTCTCAGAGTTCTCGACCGAGATCGTACCCACCAGAACGGGCCGACCGCGTGCCAAGTCTCCCATCGCCTCATCGTAGGCCGCGGCCAGAAGCTCACCCCCGCCCTTGCCGCCGTCGAACTCCGACAACGCCTTGTCGATCAGATCGGGCGATCCGCCGCCCTGAACAACGATCGGCCGCAACTTCCGCAGAACGGGCTCCAACACGAACGGATCGCTCGGACGTCCCTTCGTGTAGATGTCGTTGATCTCTTCGACAATCGCGTCGTACTTGTCGTCGACCGTCTTATAAATACGATCGTGATAATCCATGCGATTGACCGGCCGGTTCGTCGGGATCGCCGCGACGTCCAACTTGTAGATCTTCATGAACTCGTCGGCTTCGGTCATCGCCGTGCCCGTCATGCCGGCGAGATTCTCATACAGCTTGAAGAAGTTCTGCAGCGTGATCGTCGCCAGCGTCTGGGTCTCCTCCTTGACCTTGACGCCCTCCTTGGCCTCGATGGCCTGATGGAGCCCGTCCGACCATTGCCGACCGACCATCAGACGCCCCGTGAACGAGTCGACGATGATGATCTCGCCGTCCTTGACGACATAATCGACGTCGTTCTCGTACACGACGTGGCCCCGGACCGAGTTCTCGATCACATGCGGCCACTCCATGTTCGCCCCGACGTAGAGCGATCCGACGCCGAGTTGATCCTGGGCGACGGTGATGCCCTCGTGCGTGAGCGAGGCGCTCTTCCGCTCCTTGGCCACGACGTAGTAGAGCCGATGCCCGATCGCTTCGGCCTCGTCCTCGGTAATCCAGTTCGCGTCCGTCTTGAACTTAGCCAGAGCGCCCGGGAACTTCTGGTTCTCCTTGAAATGTGCCGGCGGTTCGTCGCCCCAACTCTTGATCCGCTGGGCCGTCTCCTTCTGGGCAGCTAGCTGCTTGGCGATCAGCACGCGGGCCACGCCATCGGCCGTGCGATACCGCGACACGTCGTCGTCCGCCGGGCCGCTGATGATCAGCGGCGTCCGCGCCTCGTCGATCAGGATCGAGTCGACCTCATCCACGATCGTGTAGTCCAACGCCCCCTGCACCTGCGCCCCCAGCGTGGTCTTCATGTTGTCGCGAAGGTAGTCGAAGCCAAACTCGCTGTTGGTCCCGTACGTCACGTTGCAGCCGTAGGCCGCCGCCCGAATGCCCTCGTGCCCGCCGGGATCGACCTGCCCCTGGATGTAGCCGACCGTCATGCCGACCAGTTCGAAGATGGGCGCGGCAAACTCGGCATCGCGCTTCACGAGATAGTCGTTGACCGTGATGATGTGCGTGTGCCGGCCCTGCAGAGCGCGGAGAAACGCGGCAAGGTGGCAGACGATCGTCTTGCCCTCGCCCGTCTTCATCTCGGCAATGAGGCCGTCGGCCAGCACCTGCCCCCCCACTAACTGGCAGTCAAAGTGCCGGTGGTTCTTGGCCCGACGAGACGCCTCCCGCAACACCGCAAACGCATCCGCCAGGACCGTCTCGGTCCCCTCGCCGTCCGCCAGCCGTTTGCGCAGCGTCTCGGTCTGCTCGCGCAGATCCGCACTGAGCTCGACACGAATCTGCTGGCGCTTGGCCTCGGCCTCGTCCTCCGGAAGATCCTCCGGCAACGCCGCTGCGGCGAATCTCGCGTCAAAATCGCCACGCAGCGCAGCCTCCTTGCCGCCGATCTCCTCTGCGAAAGCGCGATACCGCTTGATCATGCGTTCGTTGCGCGAACCAAATATCTTGCGAAAGCCCGTCCCCAGGCTAGTCAGAATTGCCATAGCAACACCTTGATTGGATCAGAGAATTCGTAAGCCCACCCAAAGCCCCCGGCGCTGCCGGGCGTGGGTATTCGCCGGTAGCCCCCGCCCATGCCGAAAAATCGGCTGCGGAACGCATGACTCCCCGTGC
>CAYYPB010000306.1:0-4252 GCA_964473405.1 uncultured Planctomycetaceae bacterium | reverse complement strand
ACCGTTTCTTCTGAACCTGCTCTACCTTCCCGTCGCGCTGCTGTATCTGCCGCTGCTCATCTATCAGATGGTGGTTCTCAAGAAGAACCGTCGCGGATGGCGAGAGCGACTCGGCGGCGTTGCCCCGCGGACGGGAAGCGAGTCTTGCGTCTGGATTCACGCGGTGTCGCTCGGCGAGGTCAACGCCACGCCGAGCCTCGTTGCGGAGATCGAATCGAGACGGCCCGGGTGGGCGGTCGTCATCTCGTCCACCACCGACACGGGCTATGCCGCTGCCCGTCGGCTCTATCCTGATCGCCAGGTCTTTCGCTTTCCGCTGGATTTTTCGTTCGTCGTCAATCGTCTCTTCGATCGGATTCGGCCATCGGCGGTCGTGCTGATGGAGTTGGAGGTCTGGCCAAACTTCATCGAGCTTGCGGCGCGGCGCGGCATCTGCGTCGGCATCGCCAACGGCCGCGTGACGGCGGGCAAGTCGATGCGGCGGTTCGGCAGGCCGATCATTCGGACGCTGGCCCGTGCGATGTTTCGTCGCATCGCCTGGATCGGTGCCCAGAACGAGACATACGCCGAGCGCTTTCGCCGGCTTGGCGCGTCGAGCGATGCCGTCCACGTCACGGGCACGATGAAGTACGACACTGCGGTGATCGTCGACAGCTTGTCAGGCGATGCTGTGCTGGCCGAAGCCATGGGCATCGATCGCGCGAAGCCCCTGCTCGTGGCCGGCTCCACCGGGCCGGGCGAAGAGGCCATGCTTCTAGCTGCCTGCGCGGAACTGCGGCGGAAGCTGCCGGCGCTGCAATTGGTCATCGTTCCCCGCAAGCCCGAGCGTTTTGACGAGGTCGCTCGCCTCATCGAGAGTCGCGGCCACCCGTGCGTTCGGCGAAGCACGCGGCCCGATGGAAGCGATGCTGCAGAAGATGCGGCGGCATCGGCGGTGTTCCTAGGCGACACGATGGGCGAGCTGCGAAAGTTCTACTCGCTGGCCGATGTCGTGTTCGTCGGCCGCACGCTCGTGCCGTTGGGCGGGTCTGACCTGATGGAAGTAGCGGCGCTGGGAAAAGCCATTTGCTACGGCCCGCACGTCGAGAACTTTGCCGATGTGTCGGCCCAACTGCAGGCCGTTGGCGCCGCGGTCATCGTTCCAGGCCAAGCGGAACTGGCTTCCACGCTGCTCGCGCTGCTGAGCGATAAGCCAGAGGCAAAGGCGATGGGTCGAAAGGCGCAGGATGTCGTGCGCCAGAATACCGGTGCCACGAAGCGGACGGTTGATTTGTTGAGTGCGGCCCTCGACAACGAGCGCGAGGCATCAAGCATCCCGAAGCCGAGCGGTTAGCCGAGTTGACGGATCCAGGGTGGCACGGCCCAGCAGGAGTTGGACCGTGCCATCTGTCACCTGAGGATGGGCGCAACGCTAGTCCGCCGGGAGCAGACCGTCCAACTGCCCGACCCAGTCAATGATCTTTCGCCCGAGATCGGCATCGGTCTTGTGCGCCGCGACGTGCCTGCCGAATGTGTAGACAATCTGCTTGGGCTCGGGATACGTCTCAAACATCGCGAGTTGAGTCTTCGGCGGAACGATCTGGTCGTCCTCCGCGATCACGGCCAGGACGGGGGCCCGAACGCCCTGCACGTGGTTCTGCGTCCCGAGATAAGGCGTGGCAATCGCCCCGAAGAACGCGCCGCTGATCTCACCCAGGGACGCGGGCAGGGGCGTCAGTTGCGTGACCCTATAATCCGTCGGCAGCCGGTAGGGGTCAAGGGCGCCAAAGACGATCACGCCCACCGTCTCGTCGGAAAACTTCGAGGCGGATGCCAGTGCGGGGGCCGCCCCGAGGGAGACGCCGAACTGAATGAGGACGTGAGCGCTGGGCTCCGGCCGAGAGAGCAGAAACGTCACGGCCGCATTCGCGTCACCCTCGAAGTTGACGAATCGTCGGTTGCCCTCGCTGTCGCCGAACCCCCGCCAGTCGTAGACCAGAACATTGAAATCGTTGTCGGCGAACCAGCCCAGGGCCGGTAGATAGTCGACGAGGTTCCCCTGCATGCCCGTATGAATCAGGGTCGTTGCGTGGGCTTTTCCGCTCGTGGCCGGCACGAACCAACCGGAACAGGCGACTGCCATCGGAGTTGACGAACTCGGTCTCTTCGTAGGGCAGGCCCATCTCGGCCGGAGATCGCCCGTTGATCGGCCCCGATTTCAGCAGGAGCTCATCCAGGCTGAGGAGCGAAGTGTCGCGTCCCGCGGAGAGAAACAGGCTGGAGAGAATGGCGAGTACCGCGGCTGATTGTAATCTCATCAAAGGCTTTTCCCTTGGCTGAACTTCCAGGGGTTCTGACTGCATGGCGTTTCCGCGCGTTCTACTGGGGCTGTGCCTGGTCGGCCGGTTTCGTCGTGGTCTTGGCCGGTGCGGACGTCGGCTTCGGCATGGCCATCGCCTTGGCGGCCTTGAGCCACTTGATGAACTGCGCAGGGGTTGGAACGGGGTTCACATAACGACTCTTATGAACCATTGTGCCGTCCGGTTTGCACAGCAAGCAGACCTGTGGCCCCATGACGCGGTAGCGTTCCTTGTAGGGCGTACTCCATGCGTATTCCAGTTCGATCGTGATGATCCCGGTCAGTTCGCGCTTGACCGCGGGATCCTCGAAGATCTTGAGGATCATGTTGCGATGCTGCGTCGAGTCCCATGCCTTGAAGTAAAACAAGATCGGCATGTTGTTCTGCCGCGCATGGCGTTCGCCAAAGTGGGGATCGGCCACGCGCAGCGGCCCACTGCAGCCGGCGAACCACACGATGCCCAACAGGCACACAGCGGCGAGAATCCGACACGTGCCCGTCACAGGCGATCTCAGACGAGCGTCCCGCTGCGCGTGCGCTCTTGATGCGTCACGAACGACTCGATCGCGGTCAACCACGGTTTCTCCTTCCTCTGCGACCCCCTCTGCGGCTGGATCGCGACCGTTCCTTGCGAGGCGCCCCGTCGTCGTCTCGTGGCGTGGCCTCTGCCTGGACTTCGCGGCCCCGACGATCGGAGCACGAGATGTGCTGCTGATCGACGGCGAAGGACTCGGTGGCATGAATGATAATCGTCTGCCCGCCGTCTCGCTCGATGTCCGTGAGCATGTGTCGTTTTCGATTGAGAATGTCGTTCGCCACGGGCGTGGAGACCTTGACGTCGATCCGCGCGACGGACGAGCGCTGACAGGCGAGCTTGATGGATCGCATGACCTCGAGGGCAACGGACTCCGGGGCCTTGATGCGCCCGCTTCCGGCGCACTTGGGACACTCGCGGAAGTGGCTCTTCGCCAGCGAGGGTCGTTGACGCTGCCGTGTCATCTCGATGAGGCCAAAGCGGGAGATGCGGAGAATCTTGGCCCGTTCCTTGTGCTTGCGAAGGGCATCGGAGAAGACCTTCTCGACCTGTCGGCGGTGACGGTCGATGCCCATGTCGATCAGGTCACAGATGATGAGCCCGCCGAGGTCGCGAAGGCGTAGCTGCCTGGCGATCTCGTCCGCCGCCTCGAGGTTGACGCGAAAGGCGGTCTCCTCCGCGTTCTCCGGCACGCGGAAGCGGCCCGAGTTGACATCGATGGCGACGAGGGCTTCGGTCTGCTCGATCACCAACGACCCGCCGCAAGGCAGCGGGACGGTTTTGGAATGCAGGCGGTCGATCTCCCTTTCGATGCCGTAGCGGTGGAAGAGGGGCTCGGCGTCTGTGTATACTTCGACTACATCGTGAGCCCGGGGACTGGCGATCCGAAGAAACTCGCGCACGCGGTTGGCGACGACTTCGTTGTCGACCACGATTCGCTTCAGGCTGGAGTCGTACACGTCGCGGATCGTGCGAATGACGAGGTCGGACTCCTTGTACAGCTCGGCGGGAGCCGGCTCTTTCTTGATGCGCTGATCGACCTTCTTCCAGAGACGGGAGAGGAAGTTGAGGTCTCGCTGCAAGTCTCGTTTGGGTCGGTCGACGCCCGCCGTCCGGACGATGAAGCCCATGTCCTTCGGCAGCGAGAGTTGGCCGAGGATGTCCCGCATCTTGCGGCGCGTGTCTTCGTCTTCGATCTTTCGAGAGACGCCGAGTTGCTCCATGCCCGGCATCATGACGAGGAATCGGCCCGGCAGCGAAATGTAGCTGGACAGCGTCGGACCCTTGGGGCCGATCCGCTCCTTGATGGCCTTGACGATGAACTCGCTGCCGCGGTTGAGAGAGCGCTGGATCGGTCGGCGGTGTGCGCGTGGACTCCA
>CAYYPB010000305.1:0-4258 GCA_964473405.1 uncultured Planctomycetaceae bacterium | reverse complement strand
CATGTCGCGCAACCTGGCCAACGTCCTTGGCCCCAAAAAGGTTCGCGTCAATCACTTCAACGTCGGCTGGGTGCTGACGCCCAACGAGTACCAGCTAAAGATCGCCGACGGCCTGGACGAGAACTGGCCCGAAAACGTCGCTCCGGAGACCGCGGTAAGCGGTCGCCTGATCAAGCCCGAAGAAATCGCCGCGGCGGGTGCCGGCGTCTCTCCAGAGATGAACAACCGCCCCACGACGACGATCAGAACAGTGCCCAGCACGAAAAGCGCGACGGTCTTCTTCTTGTCCGCCGCCATGTGCTCCTTGAGCGTACTGGAGAATTCGGAGAGCGATGTCATGGTTCATTCTCTCGATCGGCATCCGCAAGGCCACGCCGCGTCCATCTACTGCTGGGGCTGGAAGTAGGCGTGAACGACAATATCAACCGAAGTCCATCCGGGCGTCTTCTCGCTGTTCAGCCATTCCGCCGACTCGACGTGAACGATACGCTCCAGGGACTCCAGGCATCCGAAGAAGCTCAGCACGCCGCCAACATCGCTCTCGAATGATACGCTCACGGGAACGATCACCGTGCCGGCCGCCAATCCGAGATCGGCCGGCAGTCGCTGATCATCGATGCGCATCATTTTCCCAGGCTGGAGCGAAACGTCCTTGATCGTCTCGACTTCGAGACACTTCGATAGGTCGCTCAGCAGATCTCCGAGTTGACGCTTGACCGGCAGGCGCCTTCGGAAGCTGCTGACCTCCTCGTTGAGTGAGACGATTGACGCATACAACCGGCTAACGTCACCCACGTCCCGACGCATCTGCTCCACTTCGCCCAAGTCGGCCGTCAAACGATCCTGCCGTTCTTGCAGTGCCTGAAGACCCGGGAATAGGAGGCCGAAAACGAACGCAGCCGTCGCCGCCAGAACGAGCCCCACGCTGACCGCATTCAGTTTGAGTTGCGTCACGGCGTGCTCCCATTCTGAGGGACGAGTTCGCACATCAGCGTGAACTGTTCCGCTCGTCGGCCACCCCAGACCGTGGGCTCCTTCACTTTCATGTCCACGCGCCGCACCAACGCGCTTTGCTCCATCGCGCTCGCGAAGCGGATCATGTCGGGCAAGGAAACCGCGATACCCGACATCTCCAGGCGAGCCGTCATCGGGCCCGGCCTCGCCGTCTCCTCGGTTTCCATGGCCTTCGCCCGTGGGCCTCGGCGCGTCGAGGAAGCGCCAGGCGCGACCACGTCCTCCACAACGAATACACTCACCGACGGGCAACGGACAGATAGCCGCGTGAGGATCACGCGTTCCGGCATTCGCCGACTCAGATCGCTCAACACCAACACGAGACTGGCACGATCGGACAACTCGCCGAGCAATCGACGTTGCGCATCCAAGTGCGCCTGCTCTGCCGCCATCTTCCACTGCTTGTCAGCATGAACGAGAACCTGGTCCTTCTGGAGCGCAGCTTCCGTCAGCATGGCCTCGGCCGTGGCGATCCGGCCCTGGTGTGCGACGAACCACACGCCCATGATCGCCAGCAATCCGACGACACACGAGATGCGCAGCTTGATCGAGCGGCGCAGCGTTTGCTGTCCGTGATATGCCGCCGGAATGAAATCGCAGTCGTTCACAATCAAGCTGCCCTTGTCGGCGTCACGCCGACCCGACGAGTACGCCGGCGGTCTCGGTCGCTGCCGATTCTCGAACCCGCGATACAGTCTTCACCCACTGCGAACCGCGCAATGCCAACCCGCAAACGACGGCCCATGCAGGCTGGAACGTCCGCCGGTCGCGTTCGCCGATGGCACCTAACCGGCCGATCCCGCGCATCGGATGCCCAATCATGCACGGCACATCGATCGCGTCGGAGAGAATCGTCGTCAACGTCGGTTCGTGCGCCTCACCGCCGACAATCGTCAGACTCTCGGGCTTCTGCCCGCGGAACGTCACGGCGAAGTAACGCATGCACATCTGCACGTCGCGACTGAGCCGTTCGATATGCGAGCGAACCGCGTCCGCCGCGGCGGTCTTGATCTCCTCGGGAACCGAGTTGCGATCTTCCGCCCGCCGGCCGGCACCTTCCCGCATGATGCGGACGCGCAGATCGGCGGCCTCCTCCTTCGAGACGCCCAACGCCTTGGCCACGGCGTCATTGAAGAGGCCGCCGCCGACCTCCATCGTCTTGAGGAAGGAGACTTCTGCCCCCCGCGTCACGATGATGGACGCGCCGCGCAGGCCGATATCCACGAATACGTTGATCGACGCCGCATCCTCTGCGCGGCGGAGGAACCGGACGAAGCTCCGGGCAGCCGCACACGGCGCGGCATCAATCGCGATCGGCCGGAGTTTCAGTGATTCCAACAGTTCGATCCGAGCGGCCACGCGTTCGTCCGACGCCACGAAGACGACGACTTCTTCCCTGAGTTCGCCCGACTGACGAACCTCACCGACCGGCAAGTGGCGAATCTGGGTCGGCTTGCCGCCGAAGTCGAAACGATCCTGGGCCTCGAACTCGACCGCCGAAGCCAACTCGTCCGGCGGCATTCTGGGCAGTCGAACGCTCTTCAACTGGAAATCGCCGCAGCCAAATGCAGTGACGACGTCTCGGCCTTTGAAGGGATGATTGCGCAGCGCTGCCGCGACCACATCCCTGATTGCGGCGCGGGGATCGGCATCGCCTGACCCCGGTGATGCCAGATCATGTTGCATCGAGGCCAACACGCACGGCTTGCCACCTTCGTCGGCGATCTGAAGCATCTTGATGCTGGACGCACCGATGTCCAGGCCGATCGGCCCTGCCTTCATTCGTTTTCTCAGCACATCTGCCTCCCGGGGTGACGCCCCCGCGACCGTGTTCGACGTGCCTGCCACCCTGGGGCAACGCCCGTGGACCTACTTCACTCGAGTCGTTTTGCTGCCATTGCTGAGCTGAACGGCCGTCAAGGCTTTGCTCAGCACCTTGCTGTGTAGGTTGAGGGTCTTGGTATCGCCCGCAACGGGCGAAACGGCCACCTCGTACTTCGTTCTGCCCGATTCCAACTGCAACAGCGCCGAGGTGTTCAGCGTCGTCTCCCCCGTGGGCGCAAACTCCAGAACAGTCGTTCCGCCGAAGTCCGTCGCGTGGATCGTCACGCGCTTCGAGCCCACCGGGCCCGCCTTGCCCGCCTGAACGATGTAGGGTCGCTTCGTTCGAGGATGCGTAATCGGCGTATCCGGTGCCGATCGCCGCGCCAACCAGTACCGGTCATTGGCCGCGTCCACGTTCACGATCACCGGATCGTCCGGACGCGCGATCGTCAGACTCCGCGCGAAGGCGACGTCGGCTTCGTACTTTCGAGCGAACTGCCGCCCCTCTTCCTTGGCCGAGGACACTTCATCCGGCAGCGCCGCCACGACAAGAATCGCAGCCACGACGACCGTGATCATCAACTCGATATACGTGAACCCTCGTCGCTTGGGCATCGGTTCATCCCCCATCACCGCTCTGTGGCCCAGGCGTCCCGCCTGTGGAACCACACTCTGTGGCACAGGCGTCCCGCCTGTGGGACCACTCCTTGTGGCACAGGCGTCCCGCCTGTGGGACCACCGGCGAGACGCCGGTGCCACAGACTGTTCTGGGCTCTCACCGGAGTCTCACCGGCGCCACAGACCGCTTGCGGCTACGCCTCTTCCCATCTCCTCCATCGGTCCCGTCCATCTCCACCTTGATCGGCTTGGACCGAAGATGCTCCAGAATCTGTTTCAACAGCGCATTCGTCTGCCTAGCTTCTCGCACGATATTCTCACGTTGCAGCGCAGTGTCCGGTATCTGCGCTTCCGCTCGCGGCAACATACTCGGACCCACCTGCCACAGCTCGACGGTGATCACCGCCAATAGCACCGCGATTACGCACAGAATCCGTCGTGTGTACCCATCCAACGTGAAAACTCGCATGGCCATGACACCCCTACCGTCAGTTCTCTTTCCAACTCAGAATCGTGATGGGATCTCGTTTGGCCGTCGGCTCGAAGTTCCAGAACGTCGCGAGGACGGGATCCCAAGTGAACGTGTAGCCACGCCTGCTCGCCCACAGCCCGAGCCCCCCCGCCACGGTGGCGCCGGTGACGCTCACATTCGCGCTGCCGTAGCCTTGAGCGTTAATCCCGCCGCCGCACAGAACGCTGCCCTTGATCGTGATAGCCGTATTGTTGACGGTCAGGCCCACATCGCCGGTCACAACGAGGGCCGGAAAGTTCGGCGTGGCCGTGATCGTCGCCGCGTTTCCGA
>CAYYPB010000304.1:0-4264 GCA_964473405.1 uncultured Planctomycetaceae bacterium | reverse complement strand
CGCTTCCTGACGGGCGCGGTTCGGATAACCCGCGGGAACCGCGTAACCCGCAACATTACGCGTGACGATGCACTAGCTGCGCTAGACCGTGCCACGCACGACTGGCTGAGATTCCGATCACCCAGGCGGCGCACACAGCGCGGACTTGCCTAGACGACGCTGGTGCCGGAAGATCACGCGAATGAACTGGATCGGAACCGAGAACTACCGGCTCAAGAAAATGGCGGGGCTGATCTCCGGCAGACAGCGCGTGCTGGATGTCGGCTGCAAGGACATCCCCAACACCTTCCTGCAGAATCAAGAGTTGATAGGTCTTGATTTTGGCGAGGCCGACATGCCCGGCAACTATCAAGAGTGCCGGCAGGGCGACGCCATGAAGTTGCCCGCGCCGTTCGAGCCCGATTCGTTCGATGCGATTCACGCGGGGGAGATCCTCGAGCACTTCGAGTGGCCGGTCGAGTTTCTGCGCGGATGCTTCCGCACACTCAAGCCTGGCGGGATGCTGGTGTTGTCGACGCCCAATCCGCACTCGCCGTTCGAGTCGCTGCTGACGATCAATCTGTCACGCCGATTCTTCTACGACAAGGACAACTACCGCCCGCACTTCGATCATGTCTGTTTGTATCCGCAGCGATGGCTGATTCGCATGATGGAGATTGCCGGCTTCCGCCAGGTGCGGCTGCATTCGGGCGGGATGTTCGTTCCCTTGCTGGGGTTGGTTCCGTTCCCGCGGCCCTGGTGCTACGAGACCATCGCGACCGGCGTGCGACCGGCGTGATTGGGCAACGCTACGTTTCCACGAGCCGTCGAGCCGCGGGCTTCAGCCCGCGCGGAGGTTCCAGGTGAGGGAACGCCACTCTGCCCCGTACATCCGCGTCCCGGCGCGCCGGGAAAGCCCGCGGCTCGCCCCCCGCGAGCAGCGTTGCCACGCCAGGACGTCGGCCGCTACGAGAAGAACCGGGGTCGAGCGATCGCCTCACTCGATCGTGTAGGTCTTGGGAATCTGATTGATCCGTTCGATGATCCGGTTGAACTGATCCCCCACGCCGATGATGCTCAGGTACGACTTGATCGATTCGTAGCGGGGTCGATTCTCCGATTCGATGAACGCGATGGCTTTCTCCCGCGTGATCATGCCGCGGCGAACCTGCTCGCTGCGAAACGTCTCGTTCTCGGTGAAGCCGGCGGCCGTGTGATAGATGAAGTTGTAGAAGCTCGCCGTTCCGTCGCCGATGCGCCAGGTCTGCTTCGTGTCGGTGGAGAGTTCCCATCCATACTCGTCCACGAGCACGCCGATGAGTTCGTCCTCATCCCACGGCAGGTATTCGTAGAGATAGAGAAAGTCGCGGGGCAGGAAGTAGTACGAGTAGTACGCGAAGATCGTGTCCAGCACCGAACTGTTTATGTACGAAGGGTTGAGAAGATACTCCTTGGCGTAGTACTTGAGCAGTTGCATCTTGAACGCCAGCGAGCCTGAGCTGATGTCGATGCCGCAGAAATGCCACTTGAAGTCGGCGCACTCCAGGTAGCTGCCGGAACACCAGATGACCAGGTCGATGCCCGTCTGCTTCTGGATTTGACAAGCGTAGTAAAAGAACTGCTTGTCGCCGGCCATGAAGAGCGGGATCATGCCCAGGCTGGGGCGCTTGAGCCAGGCGAGGATGTTCTTCTTGATGTTCGCTCGTTTCTTGTTGATGTCGGCCGAGACGAGAATATGCTCGACGCCGAGTTTGCCGCAGATGCGAGAGATGTTCCGTCGGGCAAGGTCGGTCACCATGCCCCAGTCGTAGGTGTAGGCGACCGTGTTCATGCCCAGCACCTGGTGCATATAGTGCAGCCCATAGACGCTGTCGCGACCCCCGCTCAGCGCGACCATGCAGTCGGGCTTGCCCTTGCGGCGGAAGGGTTCGATCTTCTCCGCCAGGGTGTCGGCCCCTTTGGGTTTGCGTTCGACCCAGTCGCGGCAGTAGTTGCAGATGCCGTCGGCGTCGAAGGCGATGAACGGATACGTCTCGGGCAGCACGCAGCGCGTGCAGCGCTTGAGGTTCTGAAGCCGGTCCAGGTGGCCGTATAGCAACTGCTCGTCGTCGTCGGACGTGTGAATGGCGGGGCTGTAGGCCTTGACGCGCTGGTGGCTGAACTCGGCATCGTACTTCGCAGAGAGATCGACGATCTGCCGATTCGATTCGCGCTTCTCAGCGTCGGCCGGCAGGGCGGCTGCGGCATCGTCACCTAGCGCGAACGGATCGACCTGCAAGTCCTTCAATCGCACCCACCAACCGAAGCCGGGTTCGATCCGCCGAACGGGCTCTCCGGCGAACAGTTCGCGGAGGTTACTTCGTGCCGCCAGCGATTCCAGGATGAACCGTTCCGAGGCGAACACGACGGCCTTGGACCGCGTGGCGGACAGGGTGTAGAGCGAGCCATTGTTCGTCGCCAGCAGCAGATAGCCCAGATCGTCGAACAGCACCGCGATGGAGGCGTACCCCTCGATCTCCTTGAACGTCGATCGCACCGCCTCTGTCGGCGATTGCCCCCCTTGCTGGTACATGCGGATCATCCGCAGCAGCACCTCGGTGTCGACTTCGTACGCACGGTGCATCGCGGGGAATCGTTCCCAGAGCGCCTCGTCGTTGGTGATGATGCCGTTATGAACGGCGACCATGCCGTCGGCGATGACGGGCTGGTTGTTCTCGTTGTTTTCCTGGAAGCCGTTGGTGACGAGTCGAGAGTGGCCGATCAGCACGCCGCTACTGGCGACCGCCCGGCCGTTGCTGAACGTGTCGCGCAAGATCTGTTTGTACGGTCGGCTGCGCACCATGACCGACGCGGGGATGGGCTGCTTGAAGACCTGGACCGGCCCGCCGTTGCCAAGTGCCAGCCCGGCCGATTCCTTGCCGCGCGCCTCGGAGAGCTTGAACAGGTCCCGCGTCGTCGCCTCGAGTGTCTTCGGGGCGACGGTCGAACCCTCCGCCAGGACTAGTCCAAAGATTCCGCACATCCGCTAGCTACTCCAACTTGCAGCGTTCCTGGATTTGTGGCACCGGCGTCTCGCCGGTGAGATCACAGGCGGGACGCCTGTGCCACAATGCTGAGCCAAGCCCTGCACATGCTCTGATCATCGCCACAACCTAACACCAAACGTCCGCTTGGCAAAAGCCAACAGCAGGGCGGCCTGGAGGATGTATGCGGTTCCCGTCGCGACCGCGGCACCGTTGAGCCCGAACAGGGGGATCAGGGTGGCGTTCAGGCCGGCGTTCCCGACGATCACAATCGCCATGAGCAGCGTGTGCAACTCCGGTTTGCCGCCTTGGTAGAGGATGCCCCCCATCGGGATGTAGCCGGATTGGACGATCACGCCGACCAGCAGGATGCAGAAAACGGGCCAACTGTCGGCGAAGTTCTTGTCCGGGAAGAACAGGCTGATCAGCAGCGGATACGCCGCCGCCGCCACGAGGCCCAGCGCGGCCATCCCGGGGTGCAGAACGCGTCGGACCTTGCGGCCGACCTCTTCGATGCGGGAGTGGTCGCCCTCGGCGAAACACTGTCCGATGATCGGGTTGACGTTGCGTTGGATCGCGATGGGCAATTGGTAAAAACCTTCCGCCAGCATGGCCGCCATGCTGTAGATGCCGACCGTGGCATCGGTCGTGAAGAAGCCGAGCATCAGCACGTCGACCCGCGTGTTCAAGTCGGCGATGAACCCGCTGAGCACGCCGCGAATGCCGAACGAGACGTGCTCGCGGATGTGCTGGCCCAAGCTCGACGGAAGCCGTAGAACGAACAACCGTGCGTTGACATAGACCATGAGCCCGACGAAGAGGATCACCTCGGCGATGGTGAAACTCAGCGCGAGCGTGCTGGCCGGCTTGTCCATGTAAACCATCACCAGGACCGCCGCGAGGATGAGGACGAACCGCATCGCGCTGAGGACGGCGAAGGCCCGCATGTTCCGCAGGCCGTTCAGGGCGTTGAGCAGGATCTTGTTCAGCGAGAAGAACAGCAAGGCCGGTATCGCGAAGACGAGTCCTGCCACGTCCTTGGGATCGTCGAGGAATAGCGAGGCCACGTCTCGGGCGGCATAGGCGATCCCGCACACGGCGGCGGAAAGAACCAGGCCCAGCAGCAGCGCGGAGGCCGTGACGTGCGAGCAGTGGAGTCGGTCATCCTGATGATGCGAGACGTGCTTGAGGACCGAGGCATGCACGCCCCCGACGGCAAGCTGGGACAGGACGATGTAAACGGCATAGATCTGGTTGAAGAC
>CAYYPB010000303.1:0-4265 GCA_964473405.1 uncultured Planctomycetaceae bacterium | reverse complement strand
TCGGTCTCAGGCAGCGCCTGGCCCAAGTGCCGTGACGATTCGGTGTAGGGCATGTGCCCCGTCTGATCGAGGACGGTGAACGGATTGGCGGTGAACATGTCCCATAGGCCGCCGAGTTCGACGATGTCCTGCGACGTTGCAATATCCCACGAAACGATGGCCCCCATCCCCTGGAAGATCGGGTCGGTGATGTAGCCGTGATGGTCCACGGGCAGGGCGATGACCGTCTTCTCCAGAATCTGATCGGCGAAGACAAAGCCGAACGCGAACGTATCCTCAGAGGCGAACTTGCCCTTCATCACATCGATCAGCCGATTGGCCTCGAAGGGGAAGTAGCCGTGGACCGTCAGGAACTTCTCACGAAAGGCCGACGTCTTGAACAGCACGGCGAGTTCCGCGGTCGTATGCGAGGAGGTGTTCGAGAACACGGCGGCGAGATCCTCGGCATCGACGTGCTTCTCGATCGTGGCGAAGATCTTGGCCTTGATGTCGGCCCGCTCCGTGGCCACTTCCCAGATGATGTCCGCGCCGGCAATGTCGGTGTAGTCCTGCGTGTAGGTCGTTCGGGCGGCGAGCGCCTTGGCGTCTTCGGGTCGTATCTGGGCACCCTTGACCTGGCCCGCCCACATGCCGACGAGCCGGGCTTTGGCGCGGTCGAGCGCCTCGGTCTGCACGTCGAGCAAGGCGACCTCGTAGTCTGTCTTGGCCAACAAGTCGATCGCGATGCCCTGGCCCATCGTGCCGGCGCCGATGACGACGACGCGCCGCACGGCGTTCACACGCTGCACGGCTGCTTCGATCGACTTGTCTCCGAACGCAAATGCCTTCTTCATGTCACGTTATCCCTGGTTTACACTGACCTGTGGCACAGGCGTCTCGCCTGTGAGTCCACCGGCGAGACGCCGGTGCCACAACTGGGTGCCCCGCCCCTTGTAGGGGTGAGGCCCCCGCGCTCCCTCACGGTCGCGGCTCTGATCGTGTCGTGATCTGCCTCATGCCTTCTTCGTATCTCGCAAGACAACGGCCACGCCTTGGCCACCGCCGATGCACGCCGACGCGCAGCCGTACTTCACGTCGCGACGTTGCATCTCGTACATCAAGTCCACGATCAACCGCGCGCCCGTCGCTGCCAGGGGGTGCCCGATCGCGATGGCGCCGCCGTTGACATTCGTAATCTCAAGATCCAGCTTCAGTTCCTTCTCGACGCCCAGGTACTGCGCCGCGAACGCCTCGTTGATCTCCCAGAGCCCGACATCCTTCTGCTCGATGCCCGACTTGGCGAGCGCCTTGCGGATCGACGGGACGGGCCCGCGACCCATCACGCGCGGCTCGACACCACTGACGCCGTAGCCGGCAATTTCGTATCGCGACGGCAGCCCCATCTTCTCGGCGTCGGCTCGACCGGCCAGGACGACAGCCGCCGCCCCGTCGCTGATCTCGCTGGCGTTGCCGGGCGAAACGAGTCCGTTCGGCGTGAAGCCACGCAGCTTCTGAAGCACTTCCAGCGATGTGTTGCGCACGCACTCGTCCTTCGCCAGATGCACGGGGCGGCCCGTCCCATCGACCGTGTCGAGTTCGAACATGCCTTGCAGCGCGTCGCCGCCGTTGAAGTGACTGACGCGATTGGTGGCTCGTGCCCGCTCGTGCGAAAGGTTGGCGAACTCGTCGCACTCCTTCCGCGTCACGCCCATCTGTGTGCCGTATTCGTCCGCCGTCAGCATCATGGCCGTGTCGGCGAGCGTATGATCGAGCGAGGCGAGGATCGTGTCCTCCACGTTGCCACCTTCGGCGAACTCCCAGAAGTTGCCCTTCGATCGCGGCGAGCGGAGAATCCGTGGGGCTCGCGACATCGTCTCGGCACCGAAACACAAGACCATTCTCGCGTCGTCGATGGAATCCGGCAACGCGATCTGCTGAATGCCGTTGATCAGGGTCTGAAAGCCCGACCCGCAGATCCGCTGGACCATCAGCGCCGGCGCGTCGACCGCTAGGTTGCAACGCAGTGCGACGTTGCGCGGAAAGTAGATATCCTGCACCCCCGGCGCGGTGAACTGATAGACGTTCGCACCGACGGCCGCATCGATCTTCTCACGGGCAGCGCCGCTGCGGCGAATCGCCTCGTCGCTTGCCAATACCGCCAGATCCTCGGCCGAACAGCCGCTCAGCGTACCGCACTTGACACCGAACGGCGTTCGAGCAGCTCCGACGATGACGACGTTGGTTGTATTCGAGTCTTGCACGTTTCTATGCCTTCTGAAGTTCGGGTTCGGGAATCTGGATCACGCCCGACGATAGCCCGGGCGCGTACAGTGCGTCGATCTTGTGCTTGTGGATGTCGGCCGAGCTGCGCCGCGCGAGCTTGCCTGATGAGGTCAGCTCGCCGCGTTCCAGCGACGGCTCTCGCTCGGCCAGCGCGATCCGGCGGAGGCGTTGGTACTTCACGTCGATCATCGGGTTGATGCGAGCCACCTCGGCGGCGAACAACTCCTGCACGGCCGGATGCCGTGTGAGCTGCTCATCGTCGATGCCCTTGGCCTCGGCCCAACCGCCGAGCCGGCTGAAGTCGGGGTAGATCAACGCACCGACAAAATCCTTGCCGCTGCCGACGACCAGCGCGAGGCTGATGTACGGCGACTCGTTGACCATCGTGTTTTCGATCCGCAGGGGGTGGACCTTCTCGCCGGTAGTCAGCTTGAACGCACCATCCTTACGACCGAGGATGCGTAAGCCGTCCGGTGTGAACTCGCCCAGATCGCCCGTGCGGAACCAGCCATCGTCCGCCATAACATAGGACGTGGCCTCTTCGTCGTCTAGGTAGCCGTCCATCACGTTCGGCCCCTTGACGAGAATCTCCTGGCTGCCGTCGATCCGCAGATTGACACCGGGGATCGGGAAGCCGACGACACCGCTGGTGCGCTTCTTGTCGATCATGGTGAGCGTGACGCAGGGCGAAGTCTCGGTCAGGCCCCAGCCTTCGAGAACGGGCACGCCGTGCTTCTCGTAGGCATCCTGCACCTTGGCGGGCAGCGATGCTCCCGCGGTAAAGACAAACCGCAGGCGCCCGCCGAACACGAGGTCCGACACGGCGGCATCCTCGCGACAGCGTGTCAGCAGCATGTCGTGGACGCGCGGCACGCTGAAGAACAGCGTCGGTCTGAACGCCTTCCAGTTGTCGACCAGCCGGTCGATATTACGTCCGCGCGAGTCGTCGAGACACAACTCGCAACCGTGGTACAGTGTCATGAATCGCTCGAACAACCCGCCAAAGCTGTGATGCCACGGCAGGTAGCTGAGCAGCGAGTCGTTCTGATCGACATCCCAGACGATCGACAGGGCTTTTTGCTGCGAGATCAGATTTCGATGCGAGAGCCGAACGCCCTTGGGCGGGCCCGTCGTGCCCGATGTGTACATGACCATGCACAAGTCATCGAGCCGCGTCGCGTCGACCCGGCTGTCCACGCGATCGGCGGGTGCGCCGCCATCGGCCGTGAGGAGGGCGAAGTCGAGGGCGCCCCACTTCTCGCAGTCGACGTCGTAATCGATGCAGTAATAGGCCTCGATCCACGGATAGCGATCGCGATCGATCTTGTCGAGTTGATGCTTTCCGGAGACGACGGCGAACCGAGGTCGGGCATGGCCCAGTACGTAGGCGATCTGCGGCGAGTGATAGCCCGCGAAGACCGGCACGGTCACGGCACCGACGGACATCGTCGCCAGTTCGCACATGAACATTTCGGCACGGTTTTCGCTGATCATGCAGATCCGATCGCCGCGTCGCACGTCCTTGTGGATCAGGTGCGCGGCGATTCGCGAGACGTGCCCGCCGAACTCCCGCCAAGTCAGGGAATGCTCCGTCGTGTCCTTGCGATATCGCAGGTAGACCCGGTCGGACCACTTGTCGAGCCGGTCTCGAAGCAGCACGCCGAGAGATGCCTCGTATTCGCCCAGCGGCAGGGGATGCTTATGCACTTCGCCCACGCGCTTGATGCCGATCTTCTCATCCAAGTCCTGCGGTGTGGTTTGGCAATAGGCCAAGCACGAATCGTGCAGCAGCCCCTTGGTCAGGCCGAACCGCTCCTCGGCCGGGCGCAGGTTGTAGTCCGTACTCGTGGGGTCGACGCCGGCCCGACGCCGGACGAGATGCGAAGCGACGAAATACACGAGGTTGGTCGCCAACTCCTTGATGTGCGAACAGCCCACTCGGCCGCCGACGCGGCGCATGATCTCGCTGAGGACGCCGCGTTCGATTCGCAGGCCCACGAGCC
>CAYYPB010000302.1:0-4268 GCA_964473405.1 uncultured Planctomycetaceae bacterium | reverse complement strand
CTCCGCGCGTTGATCAGGGGGCCACCCGGGCCCCCCAGTGCCAGGCCGAAAACCCTGCCCACGACCGCGGCGTTCACCGCCGCCGCCGGTCTCCGTGCGGCCGGATGCTGGGCCGCGCGCGGGGCCGCGATCCGCCGCCGGTCGAGGCGGCGGGCGATGCGCCGGACGCGGACGATCCACCACATCCGGCTTCTCCATGCGAATCACCTTGGGACCGGACAGCTTCGCAGGAACGGGCACGTTCTGCGGGCCAATGACCGGCGCAGGCGCAGGCGCAGGTGCCTCGGCTCCTTCTTCGACAGCGGGCGTCTCGACCGTCGCCGCCACATCGGCTCCGCCACCGGGAGCCGCCGGTGTCTCGCTTGGTGTAGCCGCGTCTCCATCATCGGGGCTATCGGCTGCGGGGGCCGCAGCGGCAGCAGCATCTGCCGCCGCAGGCTCGGACAAGGGAACCCCGACCTCCTCGGCCGGCGAAACATCCGTCGCGGCCGGGGGATCCATAACGGCCGTGCCGGCCGACGCTACGACAACTTCCTCACCGCCTACCGCCGCCGTGCCGACTGCGGTCTCGACGATCGGGGGGGCGGCCGCCTCCTCGGGCTCCTTCGCCTTGGCTGGGGCCTTCTTCTTCTTGATCTTGACGCGCTTGAGATCGACGCGCTGCGACTCCTCGACGGTCGTCGCGTGGACGCCCTCGCTGAACCACTCCCGGACCGTCGCCTCGAGGCCGGCCGAGACCACGTGCATGTGGTTCTTGATCGAGATGCCCTCAGCCTCGCATTTCTCGATGATGGCCTTACTCTTGACCTCGAGTTCCTTCGCGAGGTGATGGATGCGCTTCTTCTTCTCAGCCAAAACTTGTCTCCACAACCGATCGGGATCGCCCCGTCAGAGAGCCCCATACCGATCGGTCAAACCACTTCATCGAGGCGACCGCCAACTTCGTAGTCACCTCACACCTCGCTCGCGCCGTCCGCGCACCGAGGTCAAACCGCGGTAGATTCCGCGGCATCATCTCCACCCATCGCATCAAGTGACGCGGCGGCGGCACTGGTCGATTCCACTTGTGTACTCTCAGGCCCGTCGCCCTCGGTCGGGGCATTCTCACCATCGGCGGGAACGGCCTCTTCAGACATCTGGGCCGTCTCACCGACCGCTTCGGCGGCGACTTCGCCGGGAGCCTCATCGCTGGAAGTGGCGTCACTGGAAGCCTCGTCGCCGGAAGGCGCGTCACTATCGAGGTCGGCAGGGTCCACCTCGCCAGCCTCGATCGCAGCCTTCAAGGCCATCTCTTCCGCGCGTTTCTTGGCCTTCTCCGCCTTCTCCTTCTCGAGTTCGACGCGGACGATCTTGGCTTCTTCCTTGCAGACCTCGACGATTCGCTGGGCGAGTTCCTCACCCAACTCCAACTCGCGCACCAACGGCTCGTGGCCGACTTCGTCAAGGTCCAGGACGCTGATCAGACCCAGCAGCGAAATACGTTCGGCCACCAGGTCCTCCACGCCCTCGATCTTCTTCAGCGTCTCGCCGAGACGATCCAGGCCGCGGTTGTACTCTTGCGGTGTGAGGATATCGATGTCCCAGCCCGTCAGCCGCGCGGCGAGCCGCACGTTCTGGCCGCGCTTGCCGATGGCCAAGGAGAGCTGATCGTCAGGAACGACGACCGTGGCTCGGCCCAACTCGAAACACAACGCCGTGTCTTGAATCTCGGCGGGCTTCAGTGCGTTGGCGATCAGGATCTGGGAGGACTCGTTCCAACGAACGATGTCGATCTTCTCGCCGCCGAGCTCCTCGACGATGTTCTTGATGCGGCTTCCGCGAACGCCGACGCATGCGCCGACGGCATCCACCTTCATATCAATCGAAGTGACGGCCGCCTTCGTGCGATAGCCGGCCTCGCGCGCCAGGGCCTTGATCTCGATGATCCGTTCGGCCACTTCCGGCACTTCCAACTCGAACAGCCGGCGGATGAAGTCGGGATAGCTGCGGCTCAGGATGATCTTCACCTGATGCGGCGCTTCGCGTACGTCCAGAATCAACGCGCGGATGCGCTCGCCGGGCTGGTGCGTCTCGCCGGGAATCTGCTCGCTACGCGGCAGGAACCCCTCGGTTCGACCGAGATTCACCACCATCGCGCCGCCTTCAAAGCGTGCGACCGTGCCCGTGATGATTTGGCCTTTGCGCTCGATGAACTCGTCGTAGATGCTGCCGCGTTCGGCCTCGCGGAACCGCTGGGTCATCACCTGCTTGGCCGATTGGGCCGCGATGCGCCCGAGCTCCGCCATGCTGATCTTCTGTTCGTCGGCCGACGCGCTGATGTCGCCGTTCATGCGATCGATCGTAACAACCACGTCCTCCGCCTCGATGTACTTCTTGCGGATCGCGGTCTTCATGGCCTCTTCGAGGTCACCGAGTACGAGTTCTTTGTCTATATTCTTGTCGCGGGCAAGCCCGTCGACGATTCGCAGTAACTCAACGCCCATGTTCCAAATCCCAAACTGTTGTCTCTTGCGTGAAAACCGGCGTCCACGCTCGCCTCGAATTGTCTGTCATCCGCAGCAGAAGAACAGCGATGCCGCGACGACACGATGCCAACAAAAAAGCGGGCAAACAAACGAACCCACTTCAAGCGATGAACTTCTTCCGGCGGCCACCGCAAAACCGCCCGCGCAAACGCGTGATGGAGACGAAGGCTCAACGCATCGAACGATCCTCTCGTTCGAGCGCGCACCGCAACCGCGGAGCGGAATAAGTAGATTGGAAGGTGCTATTCGGCACCGACCGCTACCTTTTCTTCCTGCGCCGCTGTCACATTCTTGCCCGCCTCGCCTGGCTCAAAGACATGCGTTCGCCCCATGTCGATGAAAACCTCCAAGTCCCGGCCTTCAGCGACCGGAACACGCGAATCCACACGACCCACCAACTGTTGCCCAGCTCGGGTGGTCATGTAAACGTCCTTACGATCACCCAGCGGCTCCACCAGCGTCACGCTGACGGCCAACTTGGCGATATCCTTGGCATCCGACGACGACGACCCGCCAGATGACGATTCGTCGGTCGCCGAGAAAGCGTCGGGCCGAATCCCGAGCACCATCTCCTTGTTCGCATACGCCGCCAGTCGCGCCGCGTGTCTCGCCGGCAACGGGATCGGCCCGCAGCCGGCGTCGAAGTCAAACGTGCCGTTCCGCTGTGCGAGCCGACCTTCGAGAAAGCCCATCGGCGGCGTTCCCACGAAGGAGGCCACAAACCGATTGGCGGGGCGCTCGTACACATCGTGCGGCGTCGCACACTGGTGAATCACGCCGTCCTTCATGACGACGACACGGTCGCCCAGCGTCATCGCCTCTTCCTGGTCGTGCGTCACATACACCGTCGTGGTGTTGAGACGACGCTGGAGACGCTTGATCTCTGACCGCATCTCCACACGCAGCTTGGCGTCCAGGTTCGACAACGGCTCATCAAACAAGAACACCCGAGGGCTGCGAACAATCGCACGCCCGACGGCTACTCGTTGCCGCTGTCCGCCGGAGAGCGCCTTGGGCCGACGACCCAACAGGTCTTCGATCCCTAGCGCACTGGCCGCGTCTCGCACCTTCTTGTCAATATCGGCCTTTGTCAGCCCCAATTCGCGTCGACGAAGCGTCAGGCTGAAGGCCATGTTCTTGTACACCGTCATATGCGGGTACAAGGCGTAGTTCTGAAACACCATCGCGATGTCGCGATCTTTCGGCGCCAGGTCGTTGACGACGCGACCGTCGATGGAGATCGTTCCACCGGTGATCTCCTCCAGGCCCGCGATCATCCGCAGCGTCGTACTCTTGCCGCAGCCCGAAGGCCCGACAAGAACGACGAACTCCTCGTCGGCAATCTCCACGCTGACGCGGTCGACCGCCGTCACGTCGCCGGGATAGACCTTCACAACCTCGTCTAAGCTCACCTGCGCCATAGGGTTGTGGTCTGCTCCCTGCTCGAAGCGCCGAAACCGGTAAGTATAGACGCCCCTGCGACCCTGTCAATCGTTATTCCGAGCGTAGCCGGGGGGGGAAAGCCGAAAACCGAAAGCCGAAAACAGAAAGCTCTCAGCTTTCAGCTATCAGCCGTCAGCCCCAATCCGAGCGCCAGCGAGCGGGTTTGATCGCTGGGTGCCCCGCCCCTTCCAGGGGTGGGGGACGGAATGGCCCAGGACTCACACGCCCGGCTTGATCGTCAGTCCCCCACCCCCAGAGGGGATAGGGCACCCGCAAACGAGAACGACCCGGCAAGAGTCA
>CAYYPB010000301.1:0-4273 GCA_964473405.1 uncultured Planctomycetaceae bacterium | reverse complement strand
ATCGGCAGGTGTGTGGCTTCCCTCGTCGATCCGCTCGCCCTTCGACGCATAGAGCGTGACGGTCGCACCGAACTCCTTGGCCCATTCGAGTTTCTTGTCATTGATGTCGACGGCGATGACCTGAGCCCCACAGACGGCGGCGATTTGCACCGCATTGAGCCCGACGCCGCCGCAGCCAAAGATCACCACCCGGTCGCCCGGCCGGACGTTGGCCCGGTTCTTCACCGCGTGGTACGGCGTCGAGATCGCGTCGGCGATGATGCAGGCCTCTTCCAGCGGGATCGACTCGGGCAGGTTCAACACGTCCTTCGCGGGCACGGCGACATACTCCGCATAGGCCCCATCGAAGTGGTTGCCGAGCATCGTCATGTTTTCGCAGATGTTCTCGCGGCCGAAGCGGCATGCCTCGCAATGGCCGCAGGTCAGCACGGCGGGCAGCAGGACGCGCTGCCCCACGGCGACGTTCTTCACCCCGTCGCCGACCTTCTCGACCGTGCCGGATGCCTCGTGCCCCAGAACGATGGGCGGCTTCTTGAACGTCGGCACGCCGTGATCGATATAGTGCAAGTCCGTGTGGCAGACCCCGCACGCGGCGACCTTGATGAGCACTTCGCCGGCCTTGATCGTGGGGACAGGGATGTCCTCGATCTTCAGTCCTGCCTCAACGCCATGAAATACAGCAGCCTTCATCACTCATTCCTTTCAGTCCAACGGTCGCGCGTAGGCTCGATCAGAGCCGCGACCGTGAGGGAGCGCCGCCGTTGGAACGCAAGAACTCTCGCCATTGGGCGATAGGCGCTCCCTTACGGTCGCGGCTCTGATCGCGCGCCTCACGCATGTTTCCACACCGGCGGTCGCTTCTCCATGAATGCCTCGACGCCTTCGTGCGCGTCTGACAGTTTCATCAACTCGTCCAGATAGATCTTCTCGGCCTGCTCGAGGTGCGAGAGAATCTGCTCGCGTGCAATCAGTGCGGTAGATCGCTTAGCCATTCGCACGACAGGCCGCGAGAGCTTCTTGATCTCGCCCAGATATGCATCCACGCCGGCTTCGAACTCCTCGACGGGAAACACCTGATTGATGAGCCCGATGCGAAGGGCCTCGTCGGCCTTGATCGTCGCCCCGAGCGCCGTTAGCTCGACGGCCTTCTTGATGCCGACCTGCAGGGGCAGAATGCACGCCGCCACGGGCGGGAACACGCCGACCTGTACCTCGGGTTGGCCAAACTTGGACCGGGCCGATGCCAGGACGATGTCGCAGAAGCAGGCCAACTCGCAGCCGCCGCCCAACGCCGCACCCTGCGTCGCCGCGATCGTCAGCACATCGGTCGCCGCGAGTTTGCGGAAGATGCCGTGAAACAGGCCGATCATCTCGCCGACCTTGTCGGGCGTGTGGTCCGAGACATCGACGCCGGCACTGAACGCCTTGCCGGTCGCGCGGAAGACGATCGCCGCCAAGTTCTCGCCCGCGATCAAACCTTCGATCGCCGCGTTCAGTTCGGCCATCATCGGATTGTGCAGCACGTTCAGCGGCGCGCGGTCCAGCGTGATCGTCGCCACGCCGTCGCTGGTGCTTACATGGATGAACTCGTAACTACTCAATGGCGCTCCCTCCAGGGGCACGTCCGCGCGGGCTGAGGCCCGCGGCTCTTCGTTCTCGTGCAACGCCGCCGCACATTCCGACAGCTGACGGCTGAAAGCTGACAGCCTCTTGCTGACAACTACTCCCTCTTGATCACCATCGCCATGCTCACGCCGCCGCCGCCGCAAATCGACGCGATGCCGAATTCGCCACCGAGGCGTTTCAGTGCGTGATAGAGCGTGACGATGATTCTCGCGCCGCTGATGCCAGTCGGATGGCCCAGGGCGATCGCTCCACCGTGGACGTTCACTTTCTCGGGATTCCACTTGAGCATTCGCTCGTTGACGAGTACCTGCACTGCGAAGGCTTCGTTGACTTCGATCAGGTCCATCGCGTCGAGCGTCATGCCCGCCTGCTGCAATGCCGCCGGAATCGCGATGCCGGGGCCTTCGCCCATCGTCGCCGGTTCGACCGCCACATTGGAATAGCCCACTAGCGAGAACAGCGGTGTCGCGCCGATCGCCCTGGCATGTTCGCGCGAGGTGAGTACGAGTGCCGTCGCACCGTCCGACATGCCACAGGCGTTGCCGGCCGTGACGGTTCCGTCGCTCTTGAACGCGGGTCTCAGCTTCGCCAGCTTCTCGACCGACGTGTTGGCGCGGATTGTCTCGTCCTTGTCAAACATGAAGGCCGGCGTCTTGCGAACCGCCGGCACCTCGACGGGGACGATCTCTTCGTCGAACCAGCCGTTGGCCTGAGCTTTCGCCGCCTTGTGATGGCTGGCGACCGCGTAGGCGTCCTGCGCTTCGCGTGTAATCTTGTGCTTCTCTACGAGCGTCTCCGCCGTCGCGCCCATCCCCACGCCGCACAGCGGGTCGATGCTGTCGGACCAGCCGTCCTGCAAGGTCCGGTCGCCCATCTTGAAGCCGTCCCAACGGCAGTTCTTCAGCAAGTAGGGGATCGTACTCATGCTGTCCATGCCGCCGACCACGACTGTCTTGCTATCGCCCAGCCGAATCGCTTGCGATGCAAGCGAGAGGCAACGCATGCCCGACGGACAGGCCATGTTGATCGTCTGCACTGGCACATCGACGGCGACCCCACCGCGCACCGCAGCAGTCCGCGCCGGGTTGGGGCCGTTGCCGGCCTGCCGGCAGCTACCGAAGATCACATCGTCGACCCCGTCGCCGGCCACGCCGGCCCGCGACATCGCCACACGAATCGCCACGGCCCCAAGGTCGAACGAGGCGATGTCCTTGATCGTCCCGCCGAAACGCCCCATGGGGGTGCGGACTGCACTGATGGCCACGATGTCGTTGAGCTTCACGTTGCGTCCTGCCTCGTCGGAGCGCGGATACCATCCGCAGCTTTGTGTAGAGAGCGCCACCTATCTGTGGAAGAGCCGCGGGCTTCAGCCCGCGCGGCGCCGCCATGCGAGGAAAGGCTACTCTGTGCCGTACGCCCGCGCGGGTAAAGCCCGCGGCTCGTCCCTTGATGGCGGCCTGGCGCTGCCATACTAGATGTACTGACCGCCGTCCACTTGGACGACCTGGCCTGTTACGTGTCGGGCGGCGTCGCTGCATAGGAACGCCACGACTGACGCGACCTCTTCCGGCTGGCCCAATCGACCCAACACGATCTCCGTCAGCGACTCCTCGATGATGCTGGGCGGAAGGGCCTTGGCCATGTCGGTTTCTATCAGGCCCGGTGCGACGGCGTTCACGTTGACGCCCGCACGGCCCAACTCCTTGGCCAGCGATTTCGTCAGCCCGACGATGCCGGCCTTGGACGCGGCGTAGTTCGTTTGCCCGAACTTGCCGCGCAGGCCGTTGATCGACGTGACATTGACGATCTTGCCGGCCTTCTGTTCGCGAAAGCTGCCGACGACCGCTCGGGCATAGTTGAAACAGCCCTTGAGATTCGTGTCGATCACGGCGTCCCACTGGTCCTCGGTCATCTTCCAGATGACGCCGTCGCGATTGATGCCGGCGTTGTTCACGAGGATATCGAGCCCGCCGAACGCCTCGCGGACCTGGGCCACCATGCGATCGGCCCCGCCGAAGTCCGCGACGTCTGTCTCAATCGCCATCGCCTTGCGGCCCGCCGCCTGGATGTCGGCCACGACTTGCTGGGCAGCGGCATCATCCTGCTCGCCGCCTTCGGCGCGACGACGGTAGTTGATCGCTACGTCCGCGCCCTGACGGCTCAGCTCGCGCGCAATCGCCGCGCCGATGCCCATGCTCCCGCCGGTGACGATCGCCTTTCTTCTTTCGAGTGTCATGGTCATTACCAACAACAATCAAATCGCCACGAAAAGCCCGCGGCTCTCCTGGCTGCGACCAAACCTAAAGCCCCGCCCCACACTTGCCGCAGAACTCGAAGTGCGACGGGATACCCTTCGCCTCGCACTTACCGCACTGCTTGGCGTACGGGCCCCATAGGAACTCGCTCGAACCGTTCGGGTCGGCAGCGCGTTCGCGCATGCCCACGTAGTCCGCCTTGCGCTTCTCGACGAACCCCGTCATCACCTCGCTCGGTGCGGCGCGCGCATAGTGCGCGCTCCCTCAACACGCGGTGTAGCGCCGATCCGGTGTGGAATTTATTCGTCACTTCGAAGCTGGCCGACAGCGACGAACTCTTTCGGGGCCTTTACGCGTTCTGCAAGGCCGAGAGCCGACGCCTGGGGTCGGAA
>CAYYPB010000300.1:0-4285 GCA_964473405.1 uncultured Planctomycetaceae bacterium | reverse complement strand
ACCACTTCCACTATCGCTGGAATCCCCAGGCCTACGCCGGGGCGGGCTACGCCGCCGTCATGATCGACTTCCACGGTTCGACGGGCTACGGCCAGGCGTTCACCGATTCGATTCGCGGCGACTGGGGCGGCAAACCATTCGAGGACTTGCAGAAGGGCCTCGCCGCCGTGCTGGCGGAGTACGACTGGATGAACGGTCGTCGAGTGTCGGCGCTGGGGGCGTCGTTCGGAGGCTACATGATCAACTGGGTCGCGGGCAAATGGCCGGACCGATTCCGCTGCCTCGTGAACCACGACGGGAACCTCGACGAGCGGATGGCCTACTTCGACACGGAGGAACTCTGGTTTCCGGAATGGGACCACGAGGGCACGCCTTGGGGCAATCCCGAGGGCTACGAGAAGCACAATCCGCTAAACCACGTCAAGCATTGGAAGACTCCCATGCTCGTGATTCACGGGGCGCTGGACTATCGCGTGGTGGAGACGCAGGGGATGGCTACGTTCACGGCCCTTCAACGACGGGGGATTCCGAGCAAGTTCCTCTATTTTCCGGACGAGAATCATTGGGTCTTGAAGCCCGCCAACAGCATTCTCTGGCACGAGACAGTGTTGAGTTGGCTGGACCAGTGGACCCAGCGGTAGCCCGCTTCCTGGCGTTGCTGATGGGGATTCCTTCACAAAGCTTCTTGAAAGGGCACCCCCGGGGTGCTATATTTCAACAGGTCGATGCGGAAGCGACCGATGTGAGATCTGATGCTCTCTCTGACGCGAAAAACCGACTACGCGATCATCGCTCTGAGCCACATGGCCGAGAACGGCGAGCGCGTGTGTGCCGCTCGAGAGATCGCCGAGCAGTTTCATGTGCCCTCGGCCCTGCTGATGAACGTGTTAAAGACGTTGTGCCGTCAGGACTTGGTCGCGTCGAGCCGCGGTGCCAAGGGCGGCTATCGCCTCGCTCGGTCTGCGCACGAGATCAGCCTGTCGGACATCATCTCCGCCGTTGAAGGACCGGTCCATTTTGTGCAATGTACCGAGCGCACGGACGGATCGGCGGTTCGTTGCGACCTGACGGAAGTGTGCCCGGTTCGCAAGCCGGTGCTGCAGATTCATCGCCGACTTAATGAGTTCTTACGCGACATTACGCTGGGCGATATCGTCACCGACGCTCGCGCCGATCGGGAAGGTTGCACTTCGGTGCAATGCGGTGTCCCTGCAGAGCCCGGCGTTGAGCCTCAAGAACAGGAGAGGAATTGACCCATGGCCGTTACATTGACCGATCGTGCCGTTTCAGAAGTGCGAACTATCATGGAGAACCAGTCGCTCGATTCGGAGAAGATGTTCCTCCGCGTCGGCGTATGTGGCGGCGGTTGTAGTGGGTTGTCCTACACGCTCGATCTGACAGAGAACTGTACCGACAAGGACGAGCAGTGGGACGCCGACGGGATCAAGGTGATCTGCGATACCTATAGCCATGTGTATCTGGCCGGCGCGTCGATCGATTTCAAAGACGAGGCAACCGGCAAGGGATTCGTTTTCGACAACCCGAACAACACCAACACCTGTGGATGCGGCAGCAGTCAGTGATAGCACGGCTTTTCGGCGGAGAACACTTGAGATGGGCGGCGCTTCAAACGATGCGATCGATCGATGGGCGAGTGAAGAGTACAAGTACGGCTTCGTCACCGATATTGATGCCGACAGTGTTCCTCCTGGGCTCAACGAGGACGTTGTCCGGCTGATCTCGGCCAAGAAGGGCGAGCCCAACTGGCTCACCGAGTGGCGGCTGCAAGCCTATCGTCATTGGCTGACGATGACCGAGCCCAAGTGGCCCAAAGTCCACTATCCTGAGATCGACTTTCAGAAGATCATCTACTACTCGGCCCCCAAGCAGGACAGCGACCGGCCCAAGAGCCTCGACGAGGTCGATCCCAAGCTGCTCGAAACGTACGAGAAGCTGGGCATCCCGCTGAGCGAGCGAGCGGCGCTGGCCGGCGTGGCGGTGGACGCGGTCTTCGACAGCGTCTCGGTGGCCACGACGTTTCGCAAGCAACTCGCCGAGGTCGGCATTATCTTCTGCCCCTTCTCTGAGGCGGTGAAAGAGCATCCCGAGTTGGTCCAGAAGTATCTCGGCTCCGTCGTGCCCTACTCGGACAACTTCTACGCGACGCTCAACTCGGCCGTCTTCAGCGATGGCTCGTTTGTCTATATCCCCAAGGGCGTCAAGTGCCCGATGGATCTGTCGACGTACTTCCGCATCAACGCGATGTCCACGGGCCAGTTCGAACGGACGCTCATCATCGCGGACGAAGGCTCGGAGGTGAGCTACCTCGAGGGCTGTACCGCCCCGCAACGCGACGAGAACCAGCTCCACGCCGCTATCGTCGAACTCGTCGCCTTGGAAGGCGCCACGATCAAATACTCGACCGTGCAAAACTGGTATCCCGGTGATAGCGAAGGTCGCGGCGGCATCTACAACTTCGTCACCAAGCGTGGCAAGTGTGCAGGCCGCCGTTCGCGCATCTCCTGGACCCAGGTCGAGACCGGTTCGGCGATCACCTGGAAGTACCCGAGTTGCATCCTGCTCGGTGACGAGTCGGTCGGTGAGTTCTACTCCGTCGCGTTGACCAATAACTGCCAGCAGGCCGACACCGGCACGAAGATGGTCCACATCGGCAAGAATACGAAGAGTTACATCGTCTCCAAGGGCCTATCGGCGGGCCGTGGGCAGAACACTTATCGTGGGCTCGTCAGGATCAACAAGGGGGCCGACAACGCTCGGAACTTCACCCAGTGCGATTCGATGTTGATCGGCGACAAGTGCGGTGCGCACACGTTCCCCTACATCGAGGTGAAGAATCCGACGGCCAAGATGGAACACGAGGCGACCACGTCCAAGATCGGCGACGACCAGCTTTTCTACTGCAATCAACGCGGCATCCCCACGGAGGACGCGGTGTCGCTGATCGTCAACGGCTTCTGCAAGGAGGTCTTCCGCGAGCTGCCGATGGAGTTCGCGGTCGAGGCCCAGAAGCTACTAGAGGTGAGCCTGGAAGGCAGCGTGGGATAACGCGTTTTGCGATTGTTGTGGCACCGGCGTCTCGCCGGTGGTCCCACCGGCGGGACGCCGGTGCCACAGTAGAGATCGAGGACAGAAGGAACACACATGCTTGAGATTCGCAACTTGCACGCCAGCGTCGAGGGTCACGAGATCCTCAAGGGCATCACCCTCTCGGTGAAGCCGGGCGAGGTCCATTCGATCATGGGGCCCAATGGCTCCGGCAAGAGTACGCTTGCCCAGGTACTCGCCGGTCACGAGAGCTATGAAGTCACGGCCGGCGAAGTCACCTACAACGGAAAGAACCTCCTGGAGTTCTCCACCGACGAGCGAGCCGGCGAGGGTCTCTTCCTAGCCTTTCAGTATCCCGTCGAGATACCCGGCGTCAGCACCAACTACTTCCTCAAGGCTGCCCTCAACGCCGTTCGCAAGTATCGCGGCGAGGAGGAACTGGACGCGATGGACTTCCTTGAGCTCGTCAAGGAGAAGTCCAAGCTCGTCGAGATGGACGAGCGATTCCTCAGCCGCGCCGTCAACGAGGGATTCTCCGGCGGCGAAAAGAAACGGAACGAAATCTTCCAGATGGCGATGCTCGAACCGACCCTGGCCATTCTCGACGAGACCGATTCGGGCCTGGACATCGACGCGCTGCGTGTCGTGGCCGGCGGTGTGACCGCTCTGCGCGGGCCCGACCGTTCGATGATCGTGGTGACGCACTACCAGCGGCTGCTCGACTACATCGTTCCTGATTTCGTCCACGTCCTGGTCGATGGCAGGATCGCCAAGTCCGGCGGCAAGGAGCTGGCGTTGGAGTTGGAAAGCAAGGGCTACGCCTGGACCCACGAGGCACCGGCAACGTCGGCGAGCGCATGATGATCGATACCCTGACTAGCAAGGATGCATTCGCATCGGCCTTCGACCGGTTGGATGCTGAGGGTCCGAGCGGCGAGACCGCCTGGCTCGCGCCGATTCGGCGGCAGGCGATGGATCGGTTCGGGGCCCTGGGCTTTCCAACGACGCGACACGAGGACTGGCGGTACACGAACGTCTCGGCGATTGCCGATTCGGCTTTCGAGCCGGGGGCCGGCGCGGTCGGACGCCTGACGCCGGAAGATGTGGCTGCGCTGCGGCTCGACGGGGGGGAAGCGAGCTTCCTCGTCTTCGTCCACGGCCTGTTCGCCCCAAGCCCGTCCCACCTCCCCGCCATATTTGTAGCAATAGTTACTACCCC
>CAYYPB010000299.1:0-4307 GCA_964473405.1 uncultured Planctomycetaceae bacterium | reverse complement strand
GGGACAACTGCGACGCCCTGACAGACGCCGCCACGCTCGTCGAGCGCGCGGCGCGCCAGCGCGCCCGCCACGGTGGGGGCGCGCACGCCGTTCCAATGCGAGGGCTCCACTCTCCGGCGACAGGCGCTCCCTGACGGTCGCGGCTCTGATTGCACGCGCGTAGGCTGTTGGCCGCTCAGGACGCTTCGTTCGACTTCGGCGCGCCGGCCTTGATGTCCAGCGTGACTTTCTTGCCGTCGCGGATCACGATGACCTTGATGATGTCGCCCGGCTTGAACTTGCGGAGCGACTCCATGTAGTCGTACACGTCGACGATGAGCATATCACTGATCTTGTAGATACGGTCATCGTCCTTCATGCCGCCGTTGGCCGCCGGGCCGCCTTCTGACACGCCGGAGATTTCGTATCCCTCGCCGTCCGGCGCGCCATAGGTCGGAATGATACCGAGCCGCACGCCGGGCATGGCTGGCAGATCATCCGCGTCGTCCGTTTCTTCCATGCCCGCGTGTGGATCGGCGGCCTTCTTTTTCTTCTTGGGCGGCTGGGCGTGCGCCTTCTTGGCCCCCTTGCCGTGTCCGTGCTTGGGGCTTGCCTTGGCCTTGTGGGCACGCTTGCCGTGCCCTGCCGCCTTCTTGACCAGAATGGCCAATTCTGCCGTGCCGCTATGTGCGGCACCCCCGCTCAGATCGCATTCAATTCGATACGTCAGACCGCCCTGCCGATCGACGAGCTTCGCCACGTCGCGTATCACTTGGGCCACGACACCGCTCTGAATGATCGGAGCCTCGAGGTGGAACGCAATCCTGACGCTGCTGTCGTTCCGCATCGTGGTCAGATCGTCGGAGACATCGCCGGCGGCGTGCTTGCGGCGGATCTCCTCGATCAGGGCCGTGAGCGACGTCTCGATCTCGGCCAGAGAGCCTTGCTTCTTCGCGACAGCCCGCGCCTTGTTCTCTTTCTTCTTGCCGAAGAGTACCTCCAGCGTGATCCGCTTGTTGCCGCGCTGGACCTTGATCTTGGCCTCGTCGCCTGTCTTGAGTTGTCCCAATGCCGCGAGGAGATCTTCCAGACCGTCGATGTCGCGGCCGGCCAGCTCGACAATGCGATCGCCCGACTTGAGCCCTGCCCGTTTGGCGGGCGAGTCTTCGACAACGTCGTCGACGAGAATGCCTGACTCGTCGCTCGGCTGCGGGCGGATGCCAAGCCGAACCGGACGATCGGCGGACGCTCTCGCGTGCGGATCGGCCTGGGGATTCGCGTTGGCCATCTTCTTCTTGCCGCTCTTGGCCTTCTGTCGAGCGATCCTGGCGCGGCGCTTGTCCTTCGTGAAGACGGGGGCATCGGCTTCGGCGTCGATCCGATCGATGACGTCCGTGGTAAACCGTGCAATCCGCATGGCACCTTCGGCATTGATCAACGGCGTATCATCTTCAGGCCGGTGGTACTGCTTGTGAATGCCGGTGAAGAGAAACAGAACGGGCAGGCCGGCGTTGTAGAAGCTGCTGTGATCGGAAGGCCCCTGCCCACCGCCTCCGTCGCTGATCACCAGATCGTGATCCTCGGCCACTTCGTGGATCATGTCCTCAAAGCCGCCGGTACGCATCCCGCCCACTTCCAGGTTGTCATTCTTCAGACGCCCGACCATGTCGAAGTTGAGCATCGAGACGCACTGGTCGATGTCGACCGTCGGGTGCTTGGCGAAGTGGCGAGACCCCAGGAGGCCGAGTTCCTCGCCCGTGAAGGTCATCAGCAAGATTGAACGATTCGGTGCGACCCCTTGGGTGTAGGCCTTGGCCATGTTCATGACCATGGCTGTGCCCGATGCATTGTCGTCGGCACCGTTGAAGATGTTCTTGTCTGGGTCGAAGTCGGGGCTGTCTTCATTCTTGACGCCCAAGTGATCGTGGTGGCCACCGAGAATGATGATCTCGTCAGACTGAGGGCCTTCACCGGGGATCAACCCCACGACGTTGCTGGCAGGCGTATCGATGGGCTCGATCGCCACCTTACCCTTGACCGTGACGCCTTCGAGCGCGGCCGACACGGGACGTTCTTCGGTGTCGATCTCGTCCTGAAGCGCCTGGATGTTGGGCATGCCGGCGGCTTCAAGCATCCGATCGGCCGTTTTCGGCGTGATATGCACCATGGGGATGCCGTAGTCCCGGCGCTTTCCACCGGACTTGAAGTCGTACAGATCATCGTCGCCGTTGGGATTGACGATCATGACTGCGGCCGCGTCGCGCTCGGCGGCACGTTTGGCCTTGGCCCGAAACGACTTGTCGTCCATGCCGAAATCGCCGAAGGACGGCCCCCGCCGAAGCATCAGAACGATCTTGCCGGCGACATCGATGTCGGCATAGTCATCGTACTCTTCATCTTCGTTGACGATGCCGTAGCCGGCGAAGACCACGCCACCCTTGAATGAACCGCTCTCGGACCAGGGCAACGGCACGAAACCTTCGTGGAGCTTGACGCGGCGGCGCGTGCGGCGGCCTTCGCTGCCGATGGCTAGTCGCGTGCCCTTGCCGATGGCGTTTTCGAGGTGCAGGGTGAACGTCTGGAAGTATGAGCCATCGTCGCCAGCCGGCTCGACGCCGTATTTCTCGAAGACCGACGCGATAAACGCCTGCGCCTCGTCGATGCCCTCCTGGCCGGTGCCGCGGCCTTCGAGCTCGTCACTGGCTAGATGTCTGATCCAACCCTGATACTCCGAGGCGGAAAAGAGTGCGTCATCGTTGGAGTGCTTGCCATCGCCCGCAGCCAGCACCGTTGAGGCGGCGGCGAAGACAGCAATGAATGCGTAGAGGGCGGCAGTGGATAGGCGAGTAGCGCGAGTCATTGGTAGGCTCCGATAAAAAGCGGTCTTGTAGTGCCCGCCGGAAGGCGGCACCCCACCCGTCGGCGCGCACCGAATCGTCGGCGTCGCCAGACTAGGGACTATTCTAGGAAAACGACGGCGTCAGAGCAATTTCACGGACGGGAATTGTGCGGCCTCGCCGAACGGCAAGCCAGATCGAAGCATCTACTCGGACGATGGCGGTGCCTGCACGTCGCGCAACAACAGGATGGCCGATTGTGTCCAGCAGTGTCCCTACTGGCTTGCCGTTTGGCGGATCGACGATTGACATTATTCTCGCGCGGCACCTTAGTCGCCCGACTCCAGCAGGGCACGGGCACGCATCTCGCCCGAACGATAGAGCAACTCTTCCTTGTCGGGCGCCTGATACTCCTGGAGAGCGAAAGTGTCGATCACGTGGTCGTCGTGGATCGTGAACGGAACGAAACACTCCGAGACGATGTCGATGAAGGGATACTGATACCATGGCGTGTGAATGCGGTGGTTTGTCTGGACGGTCTTGAACCCCTGCTTGCGGATGATGATGTCGTAGTCGCCATACCATGTGAATGGGACGCGGATCGGCGTTTGGCCGACTTCCTCGTCGTTGAGAAACACGGTCGCCCCCTGGGGCTCAGTATTGATCGAAACGGTTCGCTCGATGCATCCGGCCGTGGAGACCAACGCAGCGAAGAACGCCGCCGCGCCCAGTCGAACAGAGAAGAGGCCGAACCCGTCGAGTCTGATTCCGTTCATGGTGAAGCACTCCTACCGAATGCCGTTTTCGATGACGGCGACGCTCCCGATTCTACCCACCCTCGACGCGATGACAATGGCGCACGAGTGCCCTGTCCTCAGCCCTCGGCTCTGCCGGGGGCTGCGGGGAAGGTCAGCCCCACCCAAGCAGGGGCCGGCGCGTCCTCACATCACTGTGCGTCCAGATAGCTCTGCAAGATCTTCTGGGCGGCGATCCTGTCGACCAAGCCCGTGCGCCGGCGGCCGCGAAGGCCCGTCGAGTCGAGCGCCTCTTCTGCGGCGAAAGAGCTGAGGCGTTCATCGTGAAGATGGACGGGCCGCCTGGACAATCGCTCCAACTCTGCGGCGAATCGGCGGGTCAACTCGGCCTGGAGGCCCTCGCTGTCATCCATATTCAACGGCAGCCCCACGACGAACGATCCAATCGGTTCGTCCGGGGATAGGTCCGCCACGTTTCGCGCATCGCGCGTCACGTCGTTGCGACCATCGAGCGTGGTCATCGGCGTGGCGATGCGCGACTCTGTGTCCGCCGTGGCGACGCCGATCCGCTTGATGCCGTAGTCGATGCCGAGGATGCGGGTCACGATGGGGCTCCCTGCGCTGCTGATTTCAAAGAACGATCGCGCCTCACGAAGAGAACTGTGGCACCGGCGTCTCGCCGGTGGATTCACAGGCGAGACGCCTGTGCCACAGTTTGGTTGCAGGCCCGCACTCC
>CAYYPB010000298.1:0-4315 GCA_964473405.1 uncultured Planctomycetaceae bacterium | reverse complement strand
AAGTTATTGTTGTGCGCCTCCTAGCCGCGTTCATGTATCGAGCCAACCGGCGATGGATGGAGGCCAAGCTGTTCGACCGACTCGTCTTCGCAGCCGTGGATGCCAAACTCTTGACGTTCAAGGAGTTAACCACCGGAGTGAAGTAGAGGCTCAGCACACACTATATACAGGGGCAACTTGCGTCAAGGGGATACCCCCTTCCAGAGAAGGGGATGACGGCCTACTGCACGCGGACGCCAAATGACGCCAGGGCGGCCACATCGTCGCGGAAGAACTCGAACTGCTTGTCGAGATTGGTGATCGTGAACAGCTTCATGACCTCCTTGCGAAGGCCGCACAGCAGGAGCTTGCCTTGAGCCCCCGCCATCTTCTTTCGCATCGTGAGCAACACGCCGATGGTCTGCGACGAGAGGAGCTTGACGTTCACGAAATCGAGAATGATCTTCTTGCAGTCGCGCGCGTCGATGAGCTCGTAGAGACTCTTGCCCATCGACTCGATCACACGGGCGTCGAGAATCGAGCTGTCGGAGAACGTAACCACGGTGATGCCGGCGTAGTCTTGGATCAGCAGATGCGAATTGGCCATGGACCGCTCTCCCTCACGAGGACGCCGCGAATCGCCGCATCCCCTCGTTGGCATATCTTAGCCGATCGCCCGCCGGTGCAGGGAGCCGGTCGGACTTAATCCGCCCGCCGAATGCGATGCACGCTCAGCCGGTCCTTCGTTTCTCCAGCCGGATCGGCCCCGGTGGGGTCACGCTCGCGTTGTCGGGCCGCGGCACCGGCATCCTCGACGGCGAGATCCTGAGCGTGCTGCCGCAACCCCCTCAACGGATCGTCCCCCAACGCGGGCAGGCCATCGTCGAGATGCGAGAACATTTCGTAGGCAATCGCCACATCGCCCGTCGCGTCGTCGCGGTATATTTCGATGAGCCGCCCCTCTTGCGGCATGTCGAGCGTCGAACACGTCTCGATCTCGACGTAGCCATCGCGATCAGAGACTCGATTGCGATGGGAGTGGCCCGCCAAGTGAAGAATCACGTTGGGGTACTCGTTCAGCAACTCCCGAAAGACCGAGCCGGTCGCAGCCGTGCCGTAGACCGCCTGCAAATCGGCGCTGGGATGGTGTGAGGCGACGATCACGAGTTCGGATCGTTCCTGGGCGGCAGCCAACTCCGTGCGAAGAAACGCAAGCTGCACTGCGGAGACCGAGCCGTCCATGTAGAAGAAGCCGGGGATCTTGTGGGCCGGATCGCAAGTGTCCAGGCCGATCAACCGCAGCCCCGGAGTCGGGCTGACGCTGTACCACGTGGGGCCTGTTTCGGCATTGGAGAAGCCATGGCCCAGCGGCCCGGTGGTCGTGCCGAACATGGCCCGGATGTATTCGCGTTTGCTGAAGAAGGAGCGATCGGCGTTGGGTTCGACCCACTGCGGCAACTCAAACAGATCAGGTGGCCCTGGCATGGCCGGCGTAACGCGACCGTGCGTCAGGAACCCGACGGGATCGAGATCGCCCGGCAGCACGATGTCGGGGCGCCAGTCCAGCGGAAGCGGCGCAACACGGTGGCCCAGGAAATCCTCGAAGATCGGAAACACGCCGATCGAGTAGGCATCGTGGTTTCCGAAAACGCCATACCAGGGGATCGAAGCCGACCCGCCGTGAACGCCCTGTCGAAACAACCCCTGCGGATCGAACGCCGCATGAGGGTCGAGGTCAGTCAACGGTCGCGCGTCCACCGGTCGGTCGTCCGGCCCGCTGAGCGGATTGACGCGCTCGCCATCGAACACGGCCAGCATCCAGGCGAGTTCGTTGCGCTGGGCGTTGTCGCACCCATCTCCCGTCTGCACGAGAAAATCGACGGTCCGCCCATCGGCATGAATCCGATTGGCGGCGCGAATGATCCCGTCGAAGAGCTGCGCGGCATAGGCTTCATAGGGCCGCCAGGCGCTGCGCGTGATCACCTGCGCGCCGGCAAACCTGGCCGGCGATTCCTCGTCGACCATGTGCATGTCGGAAATGTGGACGATCCGAGCCAGCAGCGTGTGGCCGGCGAGATCGAAGCCGTCGCTCGCGTTGGCGGGCAATCTCGCGCCGGTGTCCACCTCGCATGACGCCATGAGTCCGAGGCAAGTGAGACCGACACCTAGATAGAGAGAAACTCGACGCACCGGTCGGTCCCGCGATCAGTATCCGCCGCCGCGTTGTGCCTTGAAGCAATCCCGACAGAAGACCGGGCGACCTTCTCTCGGCTTGAACGGAACGGTAGTATTCGTGCCGCACTGTGAACACACGGCATCAAACGACTCGCGAGCGGGACGTCCGCCGCCGCCGCCACCGTGGCCACCTCCGCCACCGCCACCGCGGCTGGGGCTCTGAGCCTTGCGTTGCTCGCGGCAGGGACGACAGCGTTTGGGCTCATTGGTGAAGCCACGCTCGGCATACCGTGCCTGGTCTTCGCCGGAGTGAACGAATTCCGAACTGCAATCGGCACATGTGATGGTCTTGTCTTCGTAGGACACGTGGGTTCCTCCCTTGGGGCGAGCCAGCGGTTACTCCACTGACACTCTGTGAACCGTGCGGACTAGCACCCGGTCGGCAAGGGAGGACGTGAGGAGGGACGGTCCTATCGTGAAGGAGGATCGGCCAGTGTTCCTGCGCTGGCCCTTCGTGCCCGGGTAGCCCGCGATCGCTTGTCGCCCGCGAAACCAGAACGCGGACGCCGCGCAGTATGACGGGCCGCTGGGCGAGCGTCAATCCCCTACCGAGGGGCTTTTCGGCCGCCGGACGAAGAGGTGCTGATGGGGCGATGGCTGCGAAATTTGGAGGATTGCCAGGTCGGCCCGTCGTTGGTACGCTTAACGACCTAGTTCGGATCGACAAACAACTTGCACCGGAGAACGATGGCCATGGCTGCCAAGAAAACGCCCGCCCTAACGTCGGATCGCGCCGACAACCTCCTGAAAGCAATGCTCGTGTTCTCGCGCACGGCGGGTCATGTGCTGGAAGACCGCACCGTCGAGGCCGCCAAGACGAAGCTCTCCCGCTCGCGCGTGCAGATCCTCCGCCTGCTCGGCCAGCGAGGTCATCAGACATCCACGAGACTGGCCCGCTTCCTGGGCGTCAGCAAGCCCGCCGTCACGCAGATTATCGACACGATGGTCAAGGACAAGATGGTCGTTCGCAAACGGATGACCGAAGATCGCCGCACCGTCGAATTGAGGCTCACGCCACGAGGACGCGAAGTCTTCTGCAAGGTGCGAGACGAGCAACGCCGCGTCATACGAAACGCCGTCCGGACGACACCCCGCTGCAACCCCGACCGGTGGGTCAAGGCGCTCGAGGAGATCACGACCGCCCTCGCCGGTTCCGGCCGGGCCTTCAAGCACTTCTGTCTCCAGTGTGGATCGCACGCAGATGGAAGCTGTGTCCTCTCCGGCGGCAGCGCCGACTGCCTCTTCCTGCTGCAGGTAGAGACCGAAGCGCTTGAGCAGGGGATCAGCCCGACGCTGGCGGCGAAGAAGAAAACGACCAAGAAGAAGGCACGCGCCAAGAGCGGCAGGCGCGCCGCCGCTCGCTGAGCCTGGCACTCAGCCCAACCTGCGCGGGAATCACGCGGGTTCGACAACCCCTTTTACTTCGCGCGATCCTTCGGAATCATCGCGATCGCCTCGGTCTCGACGAGCAATTCTGGTCGGCATATCCGCGCTTCGATGCACGTACTCGCGGGCAGAGGGTCGAGCCCCTGTTCGACGAAGAAGGCGTTGCGCACCTCGTTGAACGCGTCGTAGTCTCGGAAGTCCGCCAGGTAGCACGTCGTGCGAACGACATCGTGCCAGTCCGCCCCCTCGCTCTCCAACAGCCCCTTGATATTCGTGAACATCCGCCGGGTCTGCGCCGAGACATCGCCCAAATGGATGGACGCGCCCGACTCGTCGACACTGGCCGTCCCCGAGATGAACAGCATGACGCAGTTGTCCAACTCGACACGCATCCCGCGAGCAAACGAGACCTTCTTCGGGTAGTCGTAGGCTTCGTTCAACACTGCCTTGTTCGCAATCGGGCTCTTGGGAATCCTCTTCATTTGGGACACGGTCTCCTTGCCTCTTCAGTTGCCACTTCCAGCGGCCAGCAGCCGCGCTCCGGTGCCAATATGCCGCCCCTCGGCGTCAGCGTCCACAAGCCGACAAGGCCACTCGGCAGACCTATAGGGCGTGAGGCCTGATTATTCTTGTAACGCCACGACCAATCTGCTACAAGCTTAGTATGGCAGCGCTACCTTCTGCCGACGAGCCGCGGGCTTCAGCCCGCGCGGTG
>CAYYPB010000297.1:0-4319 GCA_964473405.1 uncultured Planctomycetaceae bacterium | reverse complement strand
CTGGTGTGCCAAGAGGACGCCCAGAAGACGGACGCCCAGCAGACGAACCAGAGCCTGCTGCTGTCGGATGAAGCGTCGGTCGACACGCGACCGCAGTTGGAGATACTTGCGGATGACGTGAAATGTACCCATGGCGCGACGGTCGGGCAGTTGGACGACAACGCCCTGTTCTACATGCGCAGCCGCGGACTCGACGAGGTGGCCGCGCGGAATCTGATGATATATGCCTTCGCCAGTGAGCGTCTGAGTGAAGTCCGGATCGAGCCTCTGCGGCGACGCTTGCAGGGAATGCTCGTCGATCTACTGCCCCACGGGGGCATGCTTCGGGGTGTTGTATGAAAGCGGCAGTGACGACAGGTGAATCATCCGGCGAGCGGACCCACGCGGTCGGCTTGAACGTCGAGCGGATTCGAGCAGACTTTCCGATCCTCCACCAGGCGGTCCACGACAGGCCGTTGGTTTATCTCGACAACGCGGCCACGACGCAGAAGCCGTCGGCTGTGATCGACGCGATCAGCGGCTACTACCGTACGGACAACGCCAACATCCATCGCGGCGTACACGAGCTCAGCGTCCGTGCGACCGATGCCTACGAACAGACGCGTCGAACCATCCAGCGATTCATCGGCGCGGCACGGCCCGAGGAGATCATCTTCACCCGGGGCGCGACCGAGGCGATCAACCTCGTCGCCCAGGCGTTCGGACGCGCGGAGGTCGGCACCGACGACGAGATCATCGTCTCGGGGCTGGAGCATCACTCCAACATCGTTCCCTGGCAGCTCCTTTGCGAGCAGACCGGGGCCAAGCTCCGCGTCGCACCGCTCGACGACAACGGCGACATCATGCTCGATGCCTACCGCGAGCTTCTCGGTCCGCGAACCAAGATGGTGGCCGTGGCTCACATCTCCAACGCGCTGGGAACGGTCAACCCCATCGCCGAGATCATTGCTGCGGCGCGCGAGCACGACGCGGTCGTCCTGATCGACGGCGCCCAGGCCGTGGCGCACGCATCGGTCGACGTGCAAGCCCTCGACTGCGATTTCTACGCCTTCAGCGGGCACAAGATGTTCGGGCCGACCGGCATCGGCGTACTCTACGGCAAGTACGACCTGCTCAATCGGCTGCCTCCCTACCAGGGCGGCGGCGACATGATCAGCGCCGTCACGTTCGAGAAGACGACCTACAACGAACTGCCCTACAAGTTCGAGGCAGGTACGCCGAACATCGCCGGCGTCATCGGGCTAGGGGCCGCGGTCGAGTATATCAACGGCATCGGTCTCGAACACATCGCGGCCTACGAGCATTCGCTGCTCGCCTATGCGACGGACCAACTCCGCGATCTGCCCGGTGTTCGCCTGATCGGCACGGCCAAAGAGCGGGCGGCGGCGGTCTCGTTCGTGATCGAGGCGATCCACCCGCACGATATCGGGACGATCCTGGATCGTGAGGGCATCGCGATTCGTACGGGCCATCATTGTGCCCAGCCGGTGATGGATCGTTTCGGCGTTCCGGCGACTGCCAGGGCGTCGTTTGCGTTGTACAATACCAGGCAGGAAATCGACGCACTCCTCGGCGGCGTTCGCAAAGTGGTAGAGGTTTTCACCTAATGTCTGACCTCAATGAGTTGTACGAGGCGCAAATCCTCGATCACAACCGCAGCCCGCGAAACAAGAAACGACTCGACGACGCCGACCGTCGCGCCGAGGGCTACAACCCGCTCTGCGGCGACAAGATCACCGTCTACATCAACGTCGAGGGCGACATCGTCAAGGAAGTAGCCTTCGAAGGGTCTGGATGTGCCATCTCCACGGCATCCGCGTCCATGATGACGCAGATTCTCAAGGGAAAGACACTCTCGGAGGCCAAGGCGCTGTTCGCCAAGTTCCACAGCCTCATCACGAACGAGCCTTGCGAAGTCGCCGACGGTCCCGACCTGGGCAAGCTGGAGGTGTTCTCGGGCGTTTGTCAGTATCCGGCGCGCGTGAAGTGCGCGACGCTCGCCTGGCACACGGTTCACGCGGCACTCGAGGACACCGGCGGCGACGTCGTGACGTCAGAGTAGGTCGCTCCAGAAGAGAAGAGCCGCGGGCTTTAGCCCGCGCGGTGCCGAGAATGGGCGTCGTGCCCAAATGCCCAGCGAGGAGCCTCCGTTGTCCACCGATCCCAACACGCCCATCGATATCGAGTCCCTTCGATCGCACATAGTCGCCGCGATCAAGACCGTGCGCGACCCCGAACTGCCGGTGAACGTCTACGAACTGGGCCTCATCTACGGGATCGACATCGATGTCGCGGGCGACGTTCACATTCGCATGACGCTGACGACGCCGAACTGCCCCGTCGCGGGCGAGTTGCCCAAAGAAGTGCAGGCCAAGGCACAAGCCGTCGAAGGTGTCGGGAGCGTGAAGGTCGACATCGTCTGGGATCCCCCCTGGACGCCGGACCGCATGTCCGATGCCGCGAAGCTGGAGTTGAACTTCGACCTCGGCAGCGGGGCGTCCCATCAGAAGCAAGACAACATCACCAAGCTCGGTCGGTTGAAGTGAGCGGCCTCGCCTGGGTCGGTTGAGCAGCTTGGGAATGAGCGTAGCGGCCGACGTCCTCGTCGGCCGTACAAACTGCGATGAGCGTGCCCGAACAAACGGCCGACGAGGACGTCGGCCGCTACACAACAACTGAAACTGCTCTAGGCGATCATCCCCCTGGTTCAGACGCACTCGCGAAGTCGTCCGCACGAACGCACTCGCCGTTTCTCGCGGACGACTCATCACTCGCCAGATGCAGAAACGCGTTCGTCCAAACCTCCGCAGGCGTCGCGGGCGCGAGATTGGGCTGCATCTCCCCGATGTCGACGGCGTTCACCCGAACGCCGGTCCCGTCAAGCTCCGACGCGAGCAAACGCGTCAACCCCTCGACCGCATAGCCGGTGACGGCGTAGGCACCCCATCGCGGCTTGACGTCTCGCGTGAGCGACGTCGTGACGTTGATGATCGAGCCCGATCCTTGCCGCGTCATCCAGGGAAGCGCCTCGCGACAAACCAGATAAGTCCCCGTCAGATTCGTCGCGACGACGTCCCGCCAGGGATCGACGGGATACTCCATGATCGGAACTTGCGGGCCGAGGACATAGGCCGCGTTGACGATGACGTCGATCCGGCCGAACCGCTGCACGACGCGGTGTATCATGCGAACGACGTTCTCCTCATATCGCAGATCGCACGGGACGATCATCGTATGTTCGAGTCGTTCGGCCAACCGCTGCTCGAGATCGGGCAGATGGGCCATCCGCCGGACGCACAGGGCGAGCTTCGCGCCGGCATCGAGGAAGGCATCGAGCAAAGCCCGTCCCATCGGACCGGTGGACCCGGTGAGCAGAACGACCTTGTCCTCGATCGATGTATGGGGGGTGTCGGTCACGGCATGTCCTCCTCGGCGAGGCGATTCGTGCGGGGACGGCCACAAGGCATCATACGCCACGAGGCGGGCATAGGACAAATGCGGCACCGATGTTGTTCACTCTACATCGACGCGCTATACTCGCGGACCGTCATTCTGCGGAGGAACGCTCGCGATGCCCCATGTGAACATTCTCGAAGCCGACCTCGCCGCGCTCGTGGTGGTCGACGTGCAGGAGAAGATGGTGGCGGCCATCGGCAGTGCGCCGACGGACACCATCGTGGCGAAGACCCAATCTCTCATCGCCGCGGCTCGACTGCTGGACATTCCCATCGTTTGGACCGAGCAATACCCCAAGGGTCTCGGGCCGACCGAGCCCAGTGTGCGCAAGGCGATGCCCGACGGGCTTACGGTGGTCGAGAAGACAACGTGCAGTTGTTGGCGCGACGAGGCCTTTCGGACGGCACTGCAAGCCACGGGCAGGGAGCACATCCTCGTGGTGGGCCTGGAAACGCATGTTTGCATCCAGCAGACGGCGCTCGATCTATTGCGCGTGGATTACACCGTCTTCGTGGGTGCCGACGCGATCGGTTCGCGTGTGGAGAGCGACCACGCCTTGGCCGTCGCTCGGATGACGCGCGCCGGCGTTCAGGTCAGCTCGGTCGAGACGTTGCTGTTCGAGCTGATTGAGCGCTGTGATCATCCGAAGTTCAAGGACATCCTCAAACTGGTCAAGTAGATGACGCCCTGCGGTTCAGACTACAGCGATAGAGACTTGCCTCAGGCGCAGGATCTCGACTCGCGTGACGATGATCTGCCGGAGATGATGTGCCCGGCGTGCGGCGGCGACGTGACCGAGGACACGCAGAAGTGCCCCCACTGTGGCGATTTGATCACGGCGCGCGAGACTCCACGGAAGATGA
>CAYYPB010000296.1:0-4334 GCA_964473405.1 uncultured Planctomycetaceae bacterium | reverse complement strand
CTCGCGCCTGCGATCGTGCTTGCGGGCTCGGGCGCGGCCGGCGGTGTGTCCGTCGGGCAGTTCGAGGTGTTGGCCTCGCTGATCCTGATCCCGCTCGGCTGGGTGTTCGTTCCGTTCTATCTCAAGAGCGGCGTGTTCACGATGCCCGAGTTTCTGGAACGGCGATACTCCCCAGCGGCCCGATGGTACCTGGCTGTTGTCTCGATCGTGGCCTACGTCCTGACGAAAATCTCCGTGACGATTCTCGCGGGCGGCATCGTCTTCGAGACACTGCTGGGGATCGACCTTTGGACGGGTGCGCTAATCGTCGTCGTGGCGACGGGCATCTACACGATCTTCGGCGGGTTGAGGGCGGTACTCTATACCGACATGCTCCAGATGTTCGTGCTCATCGGCGGGGCCGTCGCCGTCACCTTCATTGGTCTCAGCGAGTTGGGCGGCTGGGGCGAGATGCAGCGATTGGCCGGGCCGGGCTTTCTTTCCATGTGGAAGGCTGCGGACAACCCCGACTTCCCTTGGACCGGTGTTCTCTTCGGGGCGCCGATCCTCGGCGTCTGGTACTGGTGCACAGATCAGTACATCGTGCAGCGCGTCCTTTCGGCCAAGAATATCGACAACGCCAGGGCCGGGACAATCTTCGGTGGCTATCTGAAGATTCTGCCGCTGTTCATTTTCGTGATCCCGGGCGTCATCGCCTACTGCCTCGTGCAGAAGGGCCGGTTCGAACTGGCGGAGCCGGACGCGGCGTTGCCGACGCTAATTCGTGAACTGCTGCCGGCCGGCCTTCGCGGCCTGGTGGTGGCCGGGTTCCTGGCGGCGTTGATGAGTTCGTTGTCGTCGGTCTTCAATTCGTGTTCGACCGTCGTGACGTGGGACATCTACAAGAAGCTCCGTCCGCAAGCCTCCGAACGCCGTCTTGTTCTCGTCGGGCAGATTTCCACAGGTGTTCTGGTGGTGCTGGGGCTCTTGTGGATTCCGTTCATGAAGTCCATTTCTCATCAGCTCTACGTCTATCTTCAATCGGTGCAGGCTTACATTTCGCCGCCGATCGCGGCGGTGTTCTTGCTGGGACTCTGCTGGCGACGGTTGAACGCAAGCGGGGCGATGACGGCCTTGCTGGCCGGGTTCGTACTCGGGGCTGGCCGGCTCGTGCTGGAGTTGAACAAGGGCGACCTCGCAGTGGACGGGGCATTGTACTACATCGCGACCATCAACTTCCTGCACTTTGCGATTGCACTCTTCGCGGTTTGCTCGGCCCTGCTGATCGTCGTCAGTTTGCTGACGAAACCGGCCTCCGACGCGCAGCTCGCCGGGCTCACGTTCCAGACGGCTGCGGCGAAGGCGTTGCCCGAGATCGAGGCGCACATGCGATCGAATCCGCAGACGCGCCGCGTACTGATCGTGCTGACGATCCTCCTGGCCGCGTCTGTCGGTATTGTTTGGTGGTACTTCAGCTAGGACGTCTTGCGATCCGAGGTGGCATTCGGTCTTCCCTGATGGGTGGCCCACCTTCTCCGGAGGTGAGGGAGTCGATGATTCGGCTCCCCGCACGTTCATCATCGGCTCCCCCATGTCCAAAGGACATGGGCCACCCTGTCGCGGAGATGGCGTACCCTGCCGAGTCGCGCTGCTGCCCACAGACGGCGGCTGTGATCGGGGACAGCCAAGGACCCATGAATCCTAAGTTCGCCGTCATCTTGCTGGTCGTCGGATCCTTCATCGCCCTGAGCAATTGGTACTCGATCTACGCATCACGCCGGACGGGACGCTTCGTCTCCGCCGTTCCGGTCTTCGGCGCGGCTTTCCTCGCGATTGGGCTTCTCGCGTTTCCCGAAACAAGAGCCTACGCATGGCTCGGTATCGTTGCCGACTACGGGACCATCATCCTGATCGTCGCGGTCCCGAAGATGATCTGGGAAGCATGGGCTACTTGCTCACGCAATGTTCTTCACAGATTCGTTTCCGAATCGAACGGGCGACGGGACGACGTCCGCCTGTTCAAACAAGGCTCATTTACAATCTGTAGCGAACACAATCCTCCCGTACCCTGCAATGAGCATGGCACCATGATCGCATCGAACGGTTTCGTCGGAACATGGCGAGAGCAATCAGATGGATTCATCTTGGAGGGCTATGGGGATGGCCGAGTCTTGCACATCATGAGGCTAGACGACCACCATTCCACGAGGGAACAGGGTTATCCCGAAGACAGCGCTTTCCCAGTCGATCGACTCGATTCGCTGGAACTGATCAAGCTGAAGTAACGACTGCGAACTGAAGCTCAGGGTGCCTGCGCTAGTCTTGCTGACCCTCATCGTCGGGCAGTTTCGCCGTGGCGGGGGCGATGTCGTCTCTTGTCTCGCCGGCGGGGCGGACGGTTGTGCCGGGCTCTCGCGGGCGGACGTGGCTGCCCTCGTCGTCGGTGAGTTGTTCGATCCGCGTGGCGGCGAACCTTTGGTTGGAGTTGTTGCCGGCCTCCTCGGTATCGAGCACCTGGTGATACAGCTCGATGGCCGCAGCGCGGTTGTGCAATCGCCAGTCATAGACCACCGCGCAGTTGAACCGGGCCGGATGCGGCGTCGCCGGATCGAGCGCCACGGCCCATCGGTAGTAACGGACGACCAACTCGTTGTCGGGGTCGTCTTCCCGCAGGTATTCCTTATAGATATCACCGCAATAGAACGCTGCGTCGTCGACCTTGTCCGACTTGGGATACTCCGACAAGACGCGCTTGAACAACCGCAGCGCCGTGCGAGGGTCTTCACCCCCCTGTTTGATCATCGCACCGAACGGCAGGTTCTGGAGCGACTCGAACATCTTGAGTCCTTCGGCATAGAGCTTGTCAGCCTCGGGGATCGACTCCTCCGGCGCGACGGCGACGCGCTGCTCGGGGGCCTCATCGGTGAGGTAGGGATATATCTCGTTTCCTTCCGTCACCTCGCGCTGACGTCGGGCCCAGTTGGCGCGGACCGTGTCACCGTGCATGAGGTAGCTGCGCTCAAGGGCGAGCATCTCCTTGATGTACGCTTGCCGGGCGGCCATCATGACCTCGACCTTATCGGGGATATTGGGCAAGTCTTCGGCAGCGACGAGCCCCTCGTCGTTCAGCGGCGGCGGCTGGATGTCCACGCCGACGCGGCTGTCATGCTTTCGGGCGATGCCCTCGCAGCCGATGACCGTTACGGCCAAGATCGCGATGACGAAAATCGACGCGCGGGGGAAACCTGTGTGCTTCGGCATGGGACTCATCCTTGACGATAGGTTCGGGCACAACCGCCCCGATCCGTTGGCCGCTGCTTGTGTTGGTATGTACGCACGCCATTGGACATCGTTCGGGCGGGCGAGTCAAGTTTGTGGCACAGGGCGTGGGCGTTGCTGTAATGCGATGGCGGGGTTCCGTGCTGTGGTTTGTTGGTAATTCACAGGCATGTGCGAACGCGGGCGACGTATCGGGGAAACGCGGATGACATCCGCGGCCTTGTGGGCGCTACCACTTCGCCTCTTCGAACGCGCCTCTCTTGGATGTCTGTTTCTGCGGCAGCGTCTTGAGGATGGCGCCGGCGAGGGATAGGTCGGCCTTGGTCGTGATCTTGAGGTTGCGGGGATCGCCTTCGATCGCCGTGACGTCGTGGCCTGCCGCCGCGAGGACTTGGGCATCGTCGGTGGGCGCGTGCTCTTCGTCGACGCCGTCGGCGAACAGCTTGGCGTAGGCGGCTTGGAGGAGCTCACGGTTGAACACCTGCGGCGTTTGGGCCATGTGGAGCCCCTCTCGCGGGACCGTCTCACCCAACAGCTTGTCGTCGCCGACGCGATTGAGCGTCGCCGCCACGGGCGTCGTGGGCACGACGGCGCCGGACTCTGCGGCGGCCTCGAAGATCGCGTCGATCCACGGCTCGGCCACACAGACTCGGGCGGCATCGTGAACGGCGACGAGATCGGCATCGGTGCTGACCACCGCCAGTGCGTTGTTGACCGACTCGTAGCGCTCGGCGCCGCCTTCGACGAGTTGCACACCCATGAAGCCGAGATTGGGCCCGAACTGGGTTTTCATCTTTTGCATGTCGGCGGGTGCGACAACGAGGATGGTTTGGCAAACGTCCTCGCGATTGCAGAACAACTGCAGCGCGCGAAGGAATAGAGGCTGGTCGCCGAGCTTGGCGAAGACCTTGTTCTCTCTGCCGCCGAACCGCTGTCCGCGTCCGGCGGCCACGACGATGACGCTGACCTTGGCCATGGGGAGGTCTCCAGGTTCCATTCTCGACCAGCGATAGCCAGCCATTAATATGGCAGCGCTACCTTCTGCCGACGAGCCGCGGGCTTCAGCCCGCGCGGTG
>CAYYPB010000295.1:0-4343 GCA_964473405.1 uncultured Planctomycetaceae bacterium | reverse complement strand
GAGCAGGATCAGGATCAGCGAGGCCAACACCTCGAACTGCCCGACGGCCACACCGCCGGCCGCGCCCGAGCCCGACAGGCCGATCAGATGCTCCGAGCCGATGTTCGAGGCGAACAGCGACGCCCCGATCACGAACCAGCCGACGTTCCTCCCCGCCAGGAAGTAGCCGGCCGACGTCTCGCGCGTCGATTTCTCCCGCCGCACCGCCCAATAGGCCAAGCCGAAAACGGCGATGAAATACGCAGCAATAACGGCATGATCGATCGCAACCAAACCACCACCGGAATCGGCGATCATATCCATGAATCCAGCCTCCATCTTTCGATAAGGGGATTGTTTCATAATCGGTCGGAAATGCGAGTCCCGAATTCTCCGGCCGAGATCGAACGGAAGCCATCTCAGCAGGGCGAGCCGCCCCTCTGCCTCCGGTGTAGTTAAGGAACGAGCCCGACTTGACTGGTGGGGGGGCGTGGCGAGACAATCGCGTCCCAAGGAGGCACTGCGATGTCAAGGAAGACGACGAAGGTCGCTCGGAAGGCGTCCGCCTCGACCGGGCGAACCACCGCATCCAAGACGCGAACCAAGACCACCAAGAAGACGCCAACCACCCCGGCGGAACGCAAGACGAAGGCGGCGAAGAGCCCACCCAAGCGCAAGACGACGGTGGCAGCCAAAACGGCCTCCAAGAAACCCGCCTCATCGGCGAGGAAGAAGGCACCGGCAGCGACGCTCAAGCGATCGACACCCGAGGCTACTGGGAAGCCCGCCGCCGCCAAGGCCGCATCCGCCGACATCCTCGCCAAAGCCGAAGCGGACATCCGATCGGCCGTCGAGTCCTGGACCACCCAGTTCTGTGCGGCAATGGAAACGCTCACTGACCTGGCCGTCGCCCAGCAAGGCCCGGCCAAGGCTGTACGCCAGAACGCCCCGCTCGACCGGGCAACGGCGATGTTCCAACGGCTCGTCACCGACATGCTCGACGAGCAACTCTCCGACGTGCTGCCGACCCTGGTGGCTCTTCGCGGCGAGATGAGTCAGCGACTCGCGGCGCAATCCGGCGATGACGCCGAGGACGATAGTTTCTACGAACGCGGCATGGAGATGCTCGACCAGGTCTTGGCCGGAGCCCACGTCGCGCGATACGAAGTGCAGCCCGGCGACTTGTTCGATCCGTTGATTCACTTGGCGGTCGGCGAGGACCACCGGGCCGAACTACCCAACGGTGCCGTGGCCGCGTCGCTTCAGCCCGGCTATCGAACCACCGGCGGCAAGGTCATCTCCCAGGCCAGGGTCAAGGTCAACAGGAGGTAGCCCCATGGCCCGGCTGGGCATCGACTTCGGAACCACGAATACGGTCGTCATGATCGAGGACCGCGACGTCCTGTCGGAGGTTCTTCACGTCGCCGAGACCGGTGCCGGCCGAATCGCGCAGGTGATCTTCCCTTCGGCCATCCTCGTCGACCGTTCGACGGGCGAGTGCTGGTTCGGCATCGAGGCCGACCGCCGATTCGGACAGCTCGGGCCGACGGACGATCACGTCTTCGTCCCGTCGCTCAAGCGATGCCTGCGCGACTATGTGGAGCGCCCGTCCGCAATCGAAGACGCAAACTCGAATGACAACGGTCCGGCCGACCTCGACACAGCCGATCTGCTGCGAGGCTTCCTCGCGGCGCTCGCCGAGTCCATCCGACGATCGCAATCCATGCCGGCCGACGAACCGCTCGAGGCCGTCATCACCTGGCCCGCCAACGCGAACGGCGCCCAGCGGCACATCACGCGGAAGAGCTTCCAGGAAGCGGGATTCGAGGTCATCGACACACTCAACGAACCGACGGCATCGGCCCTCGAAATGGCGGACTGCCTCACCGCCGGCCGCGCGGAGAATGCAACCGATGCGCCGTCGTACGTTGCGGTCTTCGATCTTGGCGGCGGCACCTTCGACGCCTCGGTCGTCCGCATCGCCGACGGCAACTACCACGTCCTCGCATCCGCCGGCATCGAGACGCTCGGAGGCGACGATTTCGACGCGCTGCTCCTCGAGATGTTCCTCGATAAGCTGGATCAGCCATCGACCGATCTGACCCCCGTAACGCGACAGGCGCTGCTCCGTCAGGCCCGCGTTCAGAAGGAGACTCTCTCGACCGGGGCTGTCAAGAGCCTGTTCTTCAATCCGGCGGACTTCGGCTTGCCGGGCCGGACCGTGGCGATCCAAGTCGAGCAGTTCACCGACCAAGTCCGCCCACTCATCAAGACGGCTGTCGACGCGTTGGGGCGGCTCATCGAGCAAGCCGCCGCCGTGGACGAGGCCATTGCAGACGCGGCACCGCTGACGCTCTACCTCGTCGGTGGATCGTCCAAGCTGCCCATCGTCTCCGAGTTGATCGTCGAAGCCTTTCCAACCACCCGCGTCGTCTTATCGGACAAGCCGTTTCGATCCGTCGCGATGGGGGCTGCGATCTGTGCTACACGGCCTGTGGCGTTCCGAGATGTCTTCGCGCGTCATTTCGGCCTGATGCGCCCCTGGGAGAACGGACAAACCGAGGCATTCGATACGATCTTCCCGGCCGGCACACCGCTGCCTCGCAAGGGTGAGCCGCCGATCGTCCGCGTGGCCCGATATCATCCGCGCCACAATATCGGCCACTTGCGATACCTCGAATGCGCGGCGATCGGCCCGGACGGCCTGCCCTCCACGGGCATCAGACCCTGGTCTGATATCCTGTTCCCCTACGACCCGTCCCTGTCGCTCGGGGACGGCGAGCAGATCGTGGAGACCGATGCCTTCTCCCACGGCGCGGTCGAAGAGGTCTACCAGTGCGATAGCGACGGCGTCATCACCGTCGAGCTGCACCACTCGGACCGTGATACCGTGACGACCTACGAGGTCTACCGGGACTGACCGGCCTCCAAGCCGCTGGAGAGCCTCCCCGGTCGCCCCAGCCGACGGGGTGTCTCGCAACGGTGATGCCTCTCGGCGACACGTTCTGTTATCAGTCCGCGGGGGACTGAACACGCCCGGTTGGCCCTGGCTGGAAGCTCTGCCACGGGGCCGTGGAACGCACTGTCTTGGAATATGAGACCCACGCCCCTGGTTTGATCGTCGAGCGACCGTCGCGGAGGGGCAGCGCCTAGGAAAAACCGGCCTGTTCGTCACAAAGCAACAATAGCCTGCATACTATTGATCGAGGGGGTGTCATTGCTTATCTTATGGGCGTCGGAATGTTCCGACGCACCTCGCACCGCTTGGCCCATGCATTGCACGAATGATCCACGGGTATCAACACACTTGCCGCGCGTTCTCTGTAGACGCGTTCGGCAAGCGAGACAATCCACGAGAGGGAGACTGCCATGTTGAAGAATCTGATCACGTTTACCGCCGTTGCATGCGTTGGCATGCTGACCGTCACGTCTTCGGCCAGTGCCGGCGTCGGTGATCCTTTCGGCTCGTTCCAAATCCTGATCGAACAGGGCGGCGTCACGATCGCCAACGACACGGTCACGGTCGGACCGGCGGGTGATCTGACCGATTTGCGCCCGGCGTTCGTGGACGGCACGCCCGAAGACAACACGCTGATCGGAACGATCGGCGCCGGTGCGGACCCGATCATCCTCAAGCTCGTCTCCGACGGCGGTCCGGATGAGGCGTTCCGCCTGACGCACTGGTACATTGACGTTCCAGTGAGCCTGCTCAACATCGACGCACCTGGCCCGACCTCGCTGTTCGACCCGGCTGCCGGCATGATCGATGTGACGATCACCGGCCTGGAGTTCAGCAACGGCGCGGCCGCGCTGCCGATGTTGCTGGACCTGGACACGTTCTACACGTCGTACATGCGAGATTGGCAGGGCCACTTCTACGAGCAGGCCGACGCCCACGCATACAACGCCTACGGCAACGGCTTCATCGACATCCAGGTGCCCGGCTCGACGTATCTCGACGCCAACGTCGCGGAGTACAACTTCGAGATGCTCGCCAGCGGCACGTCGGCCTCTTGGCGATGGGCCAACATTCTGCCGCCGAGCCTGACCGACACGGTCAACAACGGCTTCGGCGCATCGATCAACCCGGTTCAGCCCGGCTACGTCTTCGAGTTGGGTATGGCCGTCGCTTTTGTCCAAGTGCCCGAACCGACGACGATGGCATTCTTGGCCATGGGCCTCGTGCCCGTGATCCTTCGTCGCAAGCGTCGCTGAGAATAGGTAACAACCAGGGTAACCGTTCACGGGGGCTTAACTGATCTGTGGCACAGGCGTCTCGCCTGTGTTTGCCACACCGCCGAACGGCGGCGCCACAGTAAAGTCCGCCTTTTTCGAGCATATGCCGCAAAACCCTGTGAACGGTT
>CAYYPB010000294.1:0-4345 GCA_964473405.1 uncultured Planctomycetaceae bacterium | reverse complement strand
CGACTTGGGGAGTGTGTCAACGAGGCGGACGAGTGGGGCGAAGCACAGTAGGGTGGAAATGGAGATGGCCATGTCGTTGTACCGTGAGAGGTCGAAGAAGATCTGCCCGCCGTAGCAGAACATGGCCAGCCAGAGATCGGCGGTGGTGAATCGCGTGGGATCGAAGAAAACCTCATCGACGAGAAACGCGAGTTGGTCGGCGATCAGCACCTTCTTGGTCAGGCCGACCATGAAGAGGACGGTGCCGGACTCGATGCGTCGCCAGTCGAAGCGTTTGATCGTTTGCAGTTGCGGCAGGAAGTCTCGCGCCTTGACGATGGGCCCGGCCACGAGCTGTGGGAAGAACGAGACATACATGGCGAAGTCGACGAACGATCGTTCCGGATCGAGCCGGCGGCGAAAGACGTCGATCGTGTAGCTCATCGTCTGGAAGGTGTAGAAGCTGATGCCGACAGGCAGGATAATGGAGAGCGTCGAGAGGTTGGCCTGAACGCCGAAGCCGGTCAACAGTTCGCGTAGGGAGAGGACGAAGAAGTCGGCATACTTGAACGTGGCGAGTACGCCGAGATTGCCGAACACACTGAGGCCCAGCAGCCACTTACGCCGGCGCGGCTTGTCCGATTGCCCCAGGCCCAGACCGACGAAGTAGTCGAGCAGCGTCGAGCCGAGGATCAGCGTGACGAGCCAGGGGTTCCACGACATGTAGAAGACGTAGCTCGCCGCCAGCAGCAGGAGATGTCGAGCGCGGCGCGTTCGCAGAGTCCAATACGCCGCGAAGACGACCGTGAAGAAAAGTGCGAAGAGCCATGTAGAGAAGATCATGTGTGTTCAATCGGGTTTGGCCCGGTTCGGCCAGACCCAATGCCCGAGTCTTGTGCCGCAGCAGGAACCGACACGATCCTCCAGCGACGGGTGGTCAACCGCCTCTGGAGGTGAGGGATTCGATGATTGGGTCAGGTCGATGGCCGTCATCGGCTCCCCCATGTCCAAAGGACATGGGCCACCCATCTCGGTGCCCAACGCGATCGCTCGCTACGACTGATCTTGGGATGTATCGGAAGAAGACGCGGGCGTGGATGTGGGTTTCTCCGCGTCGCCGGGCAAGAGGGAACCGGCAGCCGTGTTGCTCCGCTGTAGGAACGCTTGGCGGCATCGACCGGCAAATTCTGCCTGCTGGCCCGCGGCCAACTCGACGACCGGCACGATGACCTCGCCCGAGAGGGCGGACAACTGCTTCGCGGCGATCTGGCCGACGGTTCGCCTGTTCTTGGCGAGTGAGATGGAAGTGGTCGCTGCATCGAGCGGACGTCCGGCGGAGGCGAACGCCATCGCTGCGGCGATCTCCCGTTCGATGGCAAGCGAGCCGTCGAACACGTCGTTGTCCGCGAGGAGCCCGGCGAGCGCGAGCCACGGATCGCAGGAGCCAGCGTCGCGGGCGTCGTGCTTCGTGGGCTCTGCGGCCTCCATTCGGATCGTGTCTGCCAACGTTTCGACCGCCTGGGCCCGAACGGCTGGCGAGGGATGCGTGGTCAACACTTCGCAGAGAAGGTCGCGCGCGGTCGCGCCGTCGGCTCGGCCAAGGGCGTGTACGGCCGCTGCGGCACCATCGACATTCGACTCGATAGCCTTGCGCAAAACCGCGCGGGCGGGTTCCGTTCGCATGAAGCCAATCGCCAACGCGGCCGATTCGCGGACATCGACATCCGTGTCATTCAGAAGCCGCCCTAGGATCTGGATAGACCACGAGCCCTTCGACGCCTCGAGTACGACCACCGCCATGGCCCGCAGATGTGGCGCATCCTTCTTTGCCAGGCGATCGATGGCACCTTGTGCCGATTGGCCAACAGAGGAGATCGCGCCGAGATAGTACGCTTGCGAGGATGCGTCCTCGGCTGCCGCGAGACGATAGGCCCACCAGTGTGCGCGAATGTGATTGCGGCCGAGCATCACCGCGATGAAGAGGACGACCATTGCACCGAGCGCGATTGGAAACCAGCGAGATGCTCGTTTCGCGGGAGGGGGTGTCATCGGAGGCTGTTCGGGCTGACCGCTCATAGGCGGCATTGTAGTGGACTGGCGCGGCCGCGCGGAGGACACTTCCGTCCCCCACCCCCAGAGGGGATGGGGCACCCGCCCTGCTCATGGACGGGATTGTAGTGCTTTGTCGCGGCGGTGCGGAGGTGTCATCCGTCTCCCACCCCCGGGAAGGGATGGGGCACCCGTAGAGTGTGCGCCTCACTCCCGGCCGTAGTGCTTCAGCTTCCAGACTCGGCGGGCTTCCTTGGTGTTGCGCTTGGCCGATACGCGTTCGTCAAGTTCTCGCCAGACGGTCTTCCATCGCGACGGGGCGCGGCCGAAGCCGGTGAGGTGCTGCTTGAGGAAACGCAGGCGATCCGTCCGCGTGCAGCCGGGGCTTCCTAGCAGGCTGGCGCACAGCCGGACGATGGCACGCCGGCGCTGGGCCTTTGAGGTCTGGCCAACGTAGCTGATGCCGTCCATGTCTATGAAGGTGAACTGCGGAGGGCCATCGTAGGGCGGATCCCACGACAGGAGGAGATTGGGGGCCTTCATGTCTCGATGGGCGAAGCCGCGCGTGTGGAACACGCCCAGCAGGCGGGCGGTGGAGGCGATGAGCCGGTCCTTGACCTGGCGCTGCCGCGCTGCCGGCAGGGCGGCCAGATCGCGCGTGAGGAACGTCTCGAGATCGTTCGAACCATCGATGAAATCGGTGAAGCTGACCGAGTCGATACGAATCAGTCCGGCCCAGTAGCGTTCGACCACGGCCAGCGGCTGAGCCACGGGTAGGTCGCGATTCAGCAGCATGTTGGCCATTTTCCAGGCTCGCATGTTTCGCGAGGGGCCGAGGATGTGGGCGATCCTCTTCCCCATGTTGCGGGCCAGCGGGCGCTTGACGATGACCGTCGCGGGCTCGGGCGATGTGGGCAGGGCCGCTTTGCAGATCGTCGCCGTGTGGGAGTCCTTCACGAGTTCGTGTTGGCCGGCGTCTAACCAACTGATCGGATCGGCGAGCCACGATTCCCACTGCTTCGGCTCGAAGGTCAGTAGGGCCGCTTGCGCCGTGGGCGACGGGTGTTTGCTTTGCAGCAGCGCGTGACCTCGCCAGCCAGCGGCCGGCGCGATGCGGGCAAAGTAGCGGCCCGTGCGGCGCGTGCGCCGGTCGCGCTTCGACCAGAGGCGATTGGCGTGACGCTCGACTTGAATCGCCAGTCGCGAGACCAGCTCTCTGGCATCGACGCGGATGTTCCGGGCATGCGGGCTGGCCTGGGCATAGCAATCGCGACAGCGGAGGTACGTCTGGAGGAATCGCCAGCGGCGCGTCAGGGCGGAATGGCGGCGGAACCACTGGTGAAGCAGCGCGAGGTTTGCCACGATCCCGTTGAGCGATACGGGCGCGCCGGTCTTGACGTCGTGGAGATCGACAAACAACGCCTCGCCCCGTTGACCCACCTGACGGACGAGGATGTTGCCGGGGTGCATGTCGCCGTGTTGGAACCCGCACTGGTGGGCTCGGGCGATGAGCGTCGCCAGCGACTCGATCAGCAGATTGGCCTGGTGACGGTCGTCTCGGATGCGCTGCCAGTAGTCGTTCAGCGGTTCGACGTCCAGGACGGCTTCGGTAATGAAGAGCGACGGGCCACCGATGCCGCGAAAGCCCTTGAGGGCCACGGCGACGGGGACGGCTGCGGCGATCGAATGTGCCGCGGCGTAGCGCCCGACTTGCCATTCCCGCAGGGCCGTCGGTCCACGGATGAGGAGCTTGGCCATGTCGCCGAGCCCGCGTGGGTGGTAGAGCTTGGCGAAGTATGCCGCGCCGCCGCAACGAACGCGCCACACCTCGCGGTGGCAGTTCCGCTTGACGAGCGTTGCGTCGTCGCAACCGGCCAGGTTGAACCAATCCACACCGCCGGCTCGCAACGTCGGGGCGTGGGCGTCGTCCACCCGCCACGAGTAGCCGCCATCGGTGAATTCGACGACCGACTCGGCGGCAGTACCTTCGACGGTGGGGTTCAAGGAAAGACCAGGTGCCATGTCTTCAGCTTTGACGGAGAAACCGGTTGCGGGAAGCGAGGAGGAGGAGGAGGCCCGCGAGGGCGAGACAGCGAGGGCCGGATCAGCGGCAGTCCCGCCCTTGGTTTGAGCCTCACCTATCATTTTAGACCCAGCGGGCGTCGTCTTCAAGCTTCGACTCGCAAGCGGCCCACATGCCGCGGGCCCAGTGTACATGAAACCGCGTAGGTTGCCATCGGGGTGCCCCGTTTCGAGGCCGAGCGGGTCCATGACAGTTCAGGCGGCATATATCCGAGCCCTAAACATGTGTGCCCGG
>CAYYPB010000293.1:0-4354 GCA_964473405.1 uncultured Planctomycetaceae bacterium | reverse complement strand
TTCGTCAGTTGATAGCCGGGAGGGCGACGCTTCGTAGTCCGTTTTCTAGGACGAGGCCAAGCGCGTTCTCGTGGCAGGCCGCGAGCAGATCGGGCTCACCGTGCGAACCGTCGCGATAGACCGGACCGACCGTGTGGATCACATGCCGGCTGGGCAGGTCGTAGCCGCGCGTCATCTTCGCCTCGCCGGTCGAACAGCCGCCGAGCGTTCTGCATTCGGCCAGCAGCGCGGGGCCGGCGGCGCGGTGAATAGCCCCGTCGACGCCCCCACCACCGAGCAGAGACGCATTGGCCGCGTTGACGATGGCATCGCAATCGCGTCGCGTGATGTCGGCATGTCGAAGCTCGATCCGCTCCCATACGTTGCTCATAACGGCCCGACCGTAAGTAAGCGAAGCTTCGTCGGCAACCCGTCGCGCAGACCACTCATCGACGGAGGACAAGAAAGAAGCCCCCAGCACACATCATGCCGGGGGCCTCCCCCTCCTGGTTCTCGTTGAGGCTTCTCGTTCGCATCGCCCAGGGCGGCTGTCGTTATGGCGCTGTCAACAAGGCGTTGACCATGCCGGCGATGTCGCCGATGTCTAGACCGTTGAGCCCGTCGAAATCACCGTGGCACACTTCGTCGGGCGTCGCGCCGCTGATGATGCCGCTCACGAAGCGTTGGAGGTCGCCGCCATCGGTCAAGCCGTCGAGATTCAGATCGCCGTCGGCACCGGGGCATGGTGCCGCATCGCAGGCGAAGCTGCTCACCTGGAAGGCATCGAGCCCGGACTCGTTGATGCTCTGGGTGCCCTCGTCGTTGGTGTTGAATCGTAGCTTCATGTTCGCCGTCAGCGTGACGCCGGCCGCGTCGAGATCGGTCTGGGTGATCGTGTGACTCCGCCAACTGAGGCCACCGTCGGTATCGTGTCGAGCGATCTCGGTCCACGGCCCGGCGTCGCCGTTGCTGCTGATTTGGACGAGCAAGCGATCGATTCCGTCGGTGTTGGTCAGCTTCAGGAAGTAGTCGTAGCTGATGGTGATGTTGCCTGCCGACATATCGATTGCGGGCGACGTCAGTTGGACCTGGCCATTGTCGACGTCCGTGTTGCCGACCACGTTCTGCGTCAAGTAGCACTGGCCGCTGCCATCAGAATCGCTGGCGGGGTCGTTGGCCCAACCGGGATCGTTAACGGGAACGCCGCGCTGCCAGTCGCCTGTGGTGGCGCCAAGGTTCACTGCCACCCAGCCTTGGTCCGTCTCGAAGTTGTCGTCCATGACGGCGATCAGCGTTCCGACGACGGTACCGAACAAGCTCACCGGCGCATCCAGCGGAGAGGCCACGGTCGAGCCCAGGTCGCCCTGGGCGCTGATGTAGAACTCCGGCACGTCGGTACAGAGCGCTGCCGGAAGCGTCGCCTGGAAGAGGTCGCCGCCGAGCGGGCTCAGCGCGGCAGTCTGGAAGATGCCGCCGCCGTAGCGATAGTGGAGTGTAGCCGTTCCGGGCTGGTAGATCTCGTCACCATTCTGTATCCGCACCTGGAAGCTGGTCGCCACGCCCGGTGCCATCGCCGCCGGCAACCCGTTGGGATAGGTGATGTCCAGCAGCACGGGGGAGCAGTCCGGCCCGGTGATGGTCAACGTGAAGCTCCCGGAAGCGCCGCTCCAGCCGGTGACGCGAATGAGGTACTCCGTTCCGCCGGTGACGCCGATTGTGACCTCCGACGGCCCGCCTGGGCTGCATGCGTCGTCGTTGCATCCCAATTCGTTGCCGCTCGTGCCGGGGCAAGCGGAGTGGACCGACAGGACGGAGTCGTAGCTCGTTCCCGTACACAGGGAAAAGGTCGCGGTTCCGCTTGCGTTCGGCGTGTAGCTGTACCACAGGTCCGCGCTCGCGTCGCTGGATCCGCAACTCGCCGACCCATCGTTGGTCATGCCCGCCGTCGAATCGCTGACAGAACCGATGCAAACGGGCATGGCACTCGCGCAGTTGTCCGGAATGCCGACGCTGAGATTCACAGACCGGAGGGTATTGCCCACGCCGTCCGTCACGTTGGTGAACGTGACGGTGGCGTTGTGAACGCCCTGCGGCAGCACGTTGGCATTGGCATTGAACTCGACGGTCACTAGAGCCGTACTCCCGACCGACGGCAGCGTGCCGGATCCGTTCGTGATCGTGAGCCAGGATGCAGCCGTCGTCACGCTATAGTTGATCGACGCCGTGGGCCCCATGTTCTGGATCGTGAACACCTGGCTTGCCGGGGAGAACGGCCCTCCGATATCACCGGACGCGTTGAAAGTGGACGTCGGTGACACCCCCATGCCGACCGCCAGCGGCGGGCAGTCCATGCTGTGCGCCCCGAAGCCGGCGCAGATCTCGGCGTAGTGCGGCGTTCCGTTGTTGAGATTGGCATCGTCATCGTCGAGAGTCAGCCAATCGATCGTGATTTGAGGCGTGATCAGCGAGCCGGTGTGCAGCAGGATGCTATTGACCTCAAGATCGCCGAGGATACTCGTGTAGTTGACGGGCTCGGTGAGAACGAGTTGATTCCGCGTATCCCAGATGCAGGCGGCGATCAACTGGCCGCAGAAGTGGATTTCCCCGCTGCAGGGATACTGCATCGTGTTGTCGGCGCTCCGCAGCGTACCGGCGGCGTCACACGTCCCGAAGAAACCGAGGCCGAGGCGCGGATCGTCCAGAATGATCGCACTCATGCAGTCGCCGGTGCCTTCACCGTATTCGCCCTGACCGCTACCGGCGGCCTGGACGAGATGGTGGCCGAACTCGTGATAAATCACGCTGGACCAGGCCGTGTTGGGATTCGAACCGCCCGACTGACAGAAGTTGATTGAGTAGCCGGTCGGCGAGCCGCCGTCGGCCGGATCGTACCACGCATTTCCCGGGCAGAAGCCATCGGTCCGATTGACCCAACAGGGAATGTCGGTGTCGGTGAACGTCGGATAGGACGGATTGAACTGCTCCGTGAAACTGCGGACGACGTTGGCGCTGAGGTACCCGTTGACCTGCGCGCGAATGAACTCACTGGAATTGGCCGCGTTGAAGGAGAAGTTCGCCGGCGTCGTGGCCGACAGCGAGAGTGACTCGACCGTTGTCACCCAATCGAAGATATTGAAATACAGGCCGTCCGCGAGCGTCGCGTCGACGGTTCCACCGCCGGCTGCGATCGTGAAGTCGCCGGCCGCGCTGGTGAAGGTCGAGTTCCCGCCAGATGTGATCGCTAGGTGAGGCAGGGCCATGGGGCTCTCGGTTTCGCAGATGTCGGCGCCGATGCCGACGGTGGCATTGCCGCTGGCATTGCCGTCCACGCGGTAGAGGATCGACTCCTCGTACAGGATTTCGCCGGTGTTGATGTCGGTGATGAATCGCCATTTGCCGTCGTTGACGCCGCCGGGCGCGAAGTTATCGCCGATGAACTCGATCGCCACTCTGGGCTCGACCACCTGATCGTCGACGCCGGCCCAGATGACGGTCTCGGGCCGAGTGAAGTTGATCAGCGTCGGATGGGCCGCGAGCGTTTCCCGCCGGGCGACTGCGAATTGATTCTTGATGAAGGCGGCTTGACCCACGCTGACGCGCAGGCCCGCACCGACAGAGAAGCCCTTCAGATCCCGAAGGCCTGACGAGGCGAGGACCAGCGGGCTGCCCGGCTCGTTCCGAACGAGCAGTCGCAGGTCGGCCTGGAACACCGGGATGTCATCCTGATACTGGCGGTAACACACAAGCGTAAACTTGTAGTCGTCGGACTCCGGTCGATACATCACCGGCTGAATGTGCCGGCCGTCGTGCATGAGGCTTCCCGGCTGGAGATTGGCGGGGTCTACGCCGAACATCCGGCCGTGCGTCTGGCGAAAGGCATCCGCGGCATCCGTCGGAGAGGCCCCGAAAGAGAACGGCTGGCCCCAGAGTCGCGTGATGGCCTCGCCCTGCTTGTAGAGCCCGACGCCGGGGTAGGTCTGTTTGAAGCCTGCTTCGGCCGTCTGTCGCTCGAGCGCAGCCCGCTTATGGGCCTGGATCGCATCGAGATCGGGCAGGACGGGGCCGAGTTGTTGGCCCTCCTCTGCAAAATCGGCACCGAACGCCAGGGACGACGCGGTGAGGATCATCGCGCCAACCAAACAGCCATAGCAACTTCTAATCATTCTCTCTCTCCCTACTCCTAGGTTCGGCGCACGGGCCGGGCGTACTTGCGGGCCGGCTCGTCAAACGCCGCCGCACAGATTTCCAGAGTATCAGAATCACACCCGTGCCCACCAGCACGGACCCCACTGCGGTGGGGAAGATAACATCGTTGCAAGATTGACTCTCTCGCAGAAACCCCGTTTTCGGCGAAATCACCCCCTCTGGCGCTATC
>CAYYPB010000292.1:0-4362 GCA_964473405.1 uncultured Planctomycetaceae bacterium | reverse complement strand
CACAACGGTGTGGCCGTGTGCTGCGATAGCCGCCCGGCAGACCGCCGCCGCGTCGCGATTGATCGCAGCAAGCGTCTCTTCCGTGACCTCTCCCAGTTCGGCCATCGCAACGGCATGGGCGTGGTCCGTGAATGTGACGAGTACGCTTACGCCGGCCGTCACGTAGGCGTCCGCCGTCGCGCGGATCATCTTTGTCTGCTCGGCCGATAAGCCAGACGGCGACAAGGTGTCGTCCATGCCGGGTCCGCATATCGCCGTCAGAAACTCGCTGCCCGCGAGGATTGTCTCGTTGCGATAACTCTCCGGATCGAACGGCACGGACGCACTCCCGAAAAGAGAATGTGGATCGGCGGCGACGAGGGGTCGACCTTGCCGGACGCCTTGCACGGGCCTGCGTACGCTTGCGGCCCGGTAGGTACCGGTATCGTATTCTAACGGGTGGAGGGTTTTCTGCCTTCGACCGACATAGACCCTCAACGGCTGGCCCACGCGGAGGCAAGCCGGTGATTGCGTTCATGGAGTCAGTACCATGTACCGTCGCCGGATTTCCTCGGCCCCGCAAGCGGCCGCCCGTATTCTCTGCGTTCTCTCATTGGCTCTGTTGCTCGGCTGCGAAACCGATGCGATTCCGGGCGATCTCAGTTCGTCCCGCGATAATGCCAGTCAAGGCACTGTCGTGGAAACCGGGGATGCCGATGCCGCCTTCGCCGATGCGGCGCCGGCAGCCATGCCGGCCGATGGCAGCGTCACAATCGAGGGCACCATCGACGGCAGAGGCGATATCGACATCTTCGCCCTGGGCCCCGCCGACAGCGGCGATCGCATCACGATCGAGGTCCAGGGACAGGGCGGGCTGAACACCGTCGCGGCCCTGTTCAACGCGAACACCGACCTGATCGATGCGAACGATGACCGTTCTTACTACGGTGGGCTCATCAATCCGTACATCTCTCGCATCGTCCGGCACAGTACGACCAACCTGTTCGTGGGGATCACGGTCTCCAGTTCGGCGTACTTCGCGTCGAACGAAGGTCGCTATGACTCCGGCTCGTATACGATCGTGGTCACGCGCCAACCGGGCAACACCGTCCGGCAGCCGCAATCGCAGCTCGTCTATCTCGACTTCGCGGGGGGCGCGAGTGTACAGATCGGCCTCGAACCGATCACGACCATGCGGCCGTTCAGCGCCGAGTCGATCTCCAGCCGCCTGGATGGAAAGACCGACTACATCGCGGACGTCATCACGGCCAACTTGGCGACCGACTTCGCGCCTTATGAGGTGACGCTCGTGGACAGCCGCGCCGCGGCCCAGCCCGCCGAGCAGCACACGACGCTCTACTTCGGCAACTACAACTCGCAGTATCTCGGCCTGGCCGACAACGTCGACACGGGCAACGCCCTGTTGGTCCAGGAGGCGATCATCTACACCGAGGATATCGGCATGTACGAGAGCCTGGTGCCGAGTGCCGACGAGGTCGGCGTCGCGCTGGGTAACATCGCATCTCACGAACTCGGGCACCTGCTCGGCCTGGAACACTCGGGCAACCAGGGTGACGTGATGGCCACGGCCGCGACGGCGCGACAGATTCTGGAGAATGACCTGGTCTTCCTGCGCAGCAACATGCAGACCGACGTCTTCCCGGTCGGATTCCAGAACGAACCGACGTTGCTGCTGTGGAACGTCGGTGCCAACCCCAGCGGCGCTTCGAGATGGGTGCTGCCGGACTACCCGGCCAAGGCGCAGGCCAACTGGCGAGACCGCGAGGGGCTGGTCGACATTCCGATCGTGCAGTGCGGTCGAGTGGGTTGCATTCACGAGGAGTGAGTCAGTACGCGATGCGCAGGCGACCTAGGAATCTTGCCGCGACGCCATGACGCTGGAGCGTGCCGGGGGACGAACGCGCGACCGGCCCGACGCGAAGAACCTCGGCCTGGCAGCTCGCTCGACCTTGATAGGGCGAAACGCCCTCGGCCGGCGGCACGATCAGTTCGACGAGGAAACGATCGCCCGGCTGGAACTCGGGGATGTCCAACTCGAGGTACATGCCGCCGGTGCTGACGTTTTGGGTGATCGTCCGGACGATGGAGGTTTGGTCGTCGTCCTCGCGGCGGCACTCGACGGGCAGCCGGATGGCCAATCGCTCGTGGAGACGCCGATTGGCGGCTACCGCCTCGCCGTCGTCGGGAGACGCTGAAGCGGACGCTGTCGCGATGTCGGTGGCGGTCTTCACGGTCTCTATTGCCCCTGCAAGCATGATGCGCTGTACTGCTATCATGTCGGCAGGTTGCCTGCATCGCATGAATGCGAACCCAGCGAACCGGCGGTCGATTCGAGGCTCGCTGAGCCCTGAGCGCATGACCACCGTTTCTTCTGCAGGTTCATCGCTCGATGGCTGCCTGTGGCACAGGCGTCCCGCCTGTGGTTCCACCGGCGGGGTGCTGGTGCCACAGAAACATGGAATCAACAACCCGCAGATTCAAGCGTGGCGATGCACTACAGTAGATCCCGGAGCTTTCGCTTGAGGATCTTGCCCGTCGGGCCGCGAGGCAGATCGGCGGAAATGATGACACGACGTGGGGCCTTGAAGCCCGCGAGACGATCTCTGCAGAAGTCGCGGAGTTCGATCTCGCTCGCCTCGCAGCCTTCAGACAACGTCACGAACGCCACGACGACCTCGCCGCGCGACGCGTCGGGCTGGCCGATGGACGCCGACTCCTCGACGGCCGGATGCTCGTCCAAGACCGACTCGATCTCGCGCGGATACACGTTCTCGCCGCCGACGATGATCATCTCTTTCTTGCGACCCGTGATGGCGATGTAGCCGTCATCATCGAGGCACCCCATGTCGCCGCTCTTGTACGAGCCGTCGGTCGTGAGCACGGCTTGCGTGTCTTCGGGCCGCTTGTAGTAGCCTGCCATGACGCCGGGGCCTTTGACCCAAAGCTCGCCGATCTCGTTCGGGCCCAGTGCCTTGCCGTCGTCATCGTGCGCTCGCACGGTCACGCCCGGGATGGCCTGGCCGACGGTTCCCACGCGGTTCGTCCCCGGCACGTTCAGGCTGACGACCGGCGAGGCCTCGCTCATGCCGTAACCTTGAAGAATCTCGACGCCGAAGCGTTCCTTGAACTTCTCGAAGACCGCGTCGGGCAGCGCCTCGCCGCCGGCCATCGCGTATTCCATCGAGGCCAGGTCGGACGGCTCGGCATTCTTCGCGCGGAACAGCGCGGTGTACATGCTCGCCACCATCATCGTAACGCTCGCCCGATGATCGCGAATCGCGCTCAGCACCGCCGCCGGCTGGAACCGCGGGAGATACTGCGTCGAAGCGCCCAACTGGATCGGAATGAGCATCGTCGCCGTCAGCCCGAAGCTGTGCGACAGCGGCAGCAGCCCGAGGAATCGGTGGTCGCCCATGAGCCGAGCCTTCTCGATGCCCGCCGTGACGTTCGAACTCAGATTGCCATAGGTCTGGCAGACGCCTTTGGGCTTGCCAGATGTGCCGGAGGGGTAGAGCCGAACGGCAACGTCATCGGCGGATACCTGGGGAGCCGGCGGCGTCTTGCGAACGCGTTGCAGCACCATCTGTCGCTTGAGCGGCAAGTCCTCGATGTAGACGACGCGGACGGGCAAAGCCTCGGCCAAGTCGCGGAAGTGCTTGATCGTGAAAACGACGTCCAGCCCGGCATCCGTCGCCACGGCGGCAAGCTCGGGAGGCTGCAAGAGAAAGTTGAGCGGCACCGCCGTGCGACCGGCCCAGAGGATGCCATAGAACGTGCCGACGAACGCGCAGGTCGACGGCATGAGCAGCCCGACGTGCGGGGCCGTCGTGGCCTTCTCGACTTGTCGACGCATCACGTCGGCGAGGCGCACCAGGTTCCCGTAGTCCAGCGACATCAGCGGATCGGCCACGGCGGGCCGAGCCGCGCCAGAGTCCGCCGAATCAAGCAGCGTGTCAACGATCAAGTCCGGCTCCCATGCAATGCCTGTGGCGGCGTTCCATCCCCGCCGTCACGGGCTTGCATGGTAGCCGATCGCCGCGTCGTCCGCCGCGCCGAAACTAGCGTCGCGTCGAGGCCAGACGGCGACGACGCAGGCGTCGTTTCATGCCGACGAAGCTGCCCACGATGCCCGCGAAGAAGCACGGTGCGCACAGCGGCGATCCGAAGAGCGTCTGCCCCAGGAACGGAATGCAAGTGGGCCCTGTCGGCGTCGCCTGGGGTTCGGGCGTCTGCGGTGTGGGGGCCGCCGGAGGCGTGGGGGCGGGCTGATCGCACTGCGCTCCGCCACACGCCGTGCCGTCGCCTTGGTAGGTTTCGCCCGCCGCGGTAGAAACGCTCGGCGGCCCGTCGGTGCACCACCGT
>CAYYPB010000291.1:0-4376 GCA_964473405.1 uncultured Planctomycetaceae bacterium | reverse complement strand
ATGTTGCGACATAACGGAGGCACTGAAAGGAGAGCACGGGTGCCGGTGGAAGGCCACACGCCCGGTTGTTGAGGGTGAAGACCGCCGCCGGCATTCACGATGGTCAGGCGATTCGTCTGCGCGGCGAGGGTGAGCCCGGCGCAGATGGAACGGTGCGGGGTGATCTGCATTGCTACGTTCGCGTGGAGGATCATCAGTTCCTCCAGCGTCACGGGAACGATCTGCTGTGCGAGTTGCCGCTGAGCTTTACCCAGGCGGCGCTCGGGGCCGAGATCGATGTTCCGACGCTGGATGGCAAGATGAAAGTTGAGATTCCCGCCGGCATGCAGCACGGAGAGTTCGTGCGGCTCCCGAGGATGGGCCTTCCGGATATGCGAACGCGGCGCTTCGGCGAGCAGATCGTCCGCGTCCAGATCGAGATTCCGCGGAAGCTGAACGACATGCAGGAAGACTTGCTGCGGAAGTTCGCCGAGACGGAAGACAAGAACGTGATGCCGCACAGCAAGGGGTTCTTCGAGAAGCTTCGGGACTTGATCGACTAGGCCACAACGCTGGCGATGGTATCGGCGGCTTTATGTGTTGAGAGAGCAGATGAAACGCAAGAAGGGCAAGATCGCCGCGACTCCAGAAGAAGACTCGGCGAACGCCGAGGCCGTCGAGGCATCGTCGTCCAAGGGCGATTCGCCGGCCGTCTTGCCAGACGATGCTGGCGCGTCCGGCGAGGCCGAGAGCCCCAACCCAAGCGAACCGCCGACGCCCGAGCAGCAGATCGAACAGCTTCAAGCTGAGCGCGCCGAGCTTCAGGACAAGCTCCTGCGGGCGCAGGCGGAATGTGCCAACATCTCGAAGCGACTGAGCCAGCAACATGCCGCTTCCTTGAAGATGGCGGGCATGACATTGGCTCGCGCGCTATTGCCGGTGATGGACGGTTTCGACCGAACGCTGGGCGTCTTGGACGAGGCTCGCGAGAATGCCGGCGGGCAGGACGGTCCCGTGGCCGAGGGCGTGCGGTTGATCGCCGAGGAGTTTCGCAAGTCCTTTCGCGAGCAGGGCGTCGTCTCGCTCGAACCCGTGGGCGATGCGTTCGATCCGATGCGCCACGAAGCGATGATGCAGGACAAGGACACTGACGCGCCTGCCGGCACGGTGACACAGGTGTTTCAGTCGGGCTACATGATGCACGACCGCGTGCTGCGGCCGGCAAAGGTGGCCGTGGCGGCGGGCTCGGATGATGCCGCCGAGGCGGGCGCTGACGTTGTCGAAGAGGCCGCGTCCTCGGACGAATTGTAGCCCCCCGAGCGTAGGAGTCGGACATGCCGACGTATGACTATGAGTGCAGCGAGTGCGGATCGGTCTTCGAGGAATTCCAGTCGATCAAGGCCAAGCCGCTGCGCAAGACACTGTGTGAAACCTGCGGCGAGAAGCGGCCCGTGCGGCGGTTGATCGGCACCGGCGGCGCCATCATCTTCAAGGGCTCGGGTTTCTACCAGACCGACTATCGAGACGACAGCTATCACAAGGCGGCCAAGGCGGACAGCGAGAGCAAGTCGAAGCCGGACGCCAAGGGCGATGCCAAGAAGGGCGACAAGCCCGCCAAGTCGCCCGCCTCGACCGAGGCGTCGGGCAGTTCGACGAAGCCGGATGGGGCCGAGTCCTCGAATGCACCCAAGAAATCAGCGTCGAAGAAGCCTGCTTCTAGGCGTAAGGGCGGCGGCAAGCCCACCTAGCGAAGTGTGACTTCTCGATGTGTAGCCTGGGACGTCGGGGCCCACGGATTGCGATCCGTGGGCTTTCTTCGTGGGCGTTCGTCCGCTGGAAATTCCATCGCCACGGATGCTGCTCTCCGTTAGGATACGCCGGGCTGCGGAGGTCGTCCGCGGCGGTGTGTTCTTCATGAGGGTCTGCTCATGTCCGAATCGTCCGATGTGCTGCGGCGGATCGACTGGACGGCGTGCTTCGGCTTCGTTCGGATATTCGACTCCCTTCGGTTCTGCGTGCAGCGGTCGAACCTCGCGGCCGCGTTCTGCGGCGTTTTCCTCACATACATGGCGGGACACCTGCTTGATGCCGTCTGGTCGGATGCGAGTCTGCCGGTGGTTGCTCAGAGCGAAGGCGTGTCGCAGACCGAGCTCGAGTTCTTTCTCGTCCAACGGGGCGACGCCGCGGCGGCGACGGAGCAGTGGATCAGCGACCAGACCGCGGGTGAGAGCGACGCGGAACGATCGGGCGTGTTCATCTTGCTTCTGCATCACGGGCGCGTGACGGTCAATGGGCTGACCGCCTCGGTCGTTCAACTGAGTCCCAGCGGTTTCTTCGATGCGACGAAGCTGGGAGTTCGCGGCGCGGCTTGGTTGGTGTGCTTCCATAAGTTGTACGCCATCTTGTTCTTCATGTTGCTCGTGGCGATTTGGGGATTGTGCGGCGGGGCGATCTGCCGATCGGTGGCGCTGCGCATCGCATTGGACGAGCGGATCGGCCTCGGCGAAGCGTTCTCCTATTCCCGATCGAGGTTCGTTGGCTTCGCAGTGGCACCGATCCTCCCCGTGGTCCTCGCGCTGGCGTGCGCGGCCTTTCTGTGGATCGGAGGCTGGATCGGGGCCATCCCCTTTGTGGGCGGATTCCTCGTCGGCGTCTTCTTCGTACTCGCACTCTTGGTAGGCTCCGTGGTCGCCATCGTGGTCCTCGGCGGTGTTGCGGGCTATCCCCTGCTGACGCCAGCCGTCGCGGCCGACAACCATGATGCGATCGATGCCTCCAGCACGATCTACAGCTACGTATTCGCTCGCCCCTGGAAAACCATCTTCTATGCCCTCGTGGCGGGGTGCTACGGGGCCGTTTGCGTGGCGCTCGTCAAGCTGCTCGTCACTGTAACACTCTGGGCGGTGGGCACGTTCATGGGCGCGTCGATGAATCACGGCGGGGCATACGCCGTCGATGCGACAAGCCAGCCGGTCAAGATCGAACACAAGCTGGACGCCATGTGGCAGAAGCCCTCGGTGACGGGAGACGGGCCGTTCTTCGGCACGTTCGGCGACGAGCGCCTTCGGCACGTCAGTTGGTTCGGCCGCGTGTGTCTCAAGGCGTGGATCTACTCGCTCTGGGGCCTCGTGGCCGCGTTTGTCGTCAGTTTCTTCTACTCGGCTTCGAGCATCATCTACTTCCTCCTTCGCCGGGACGTGGATTCGACGGATATCGAGGACGTGTACATCGAGACGCCGCAGCAGGGCGGCTCTCAGGCTGGCACGCAGACCCGCATTGCTTGAGGCGGTTGTCCGGCCCTGCCGATGCAGAAAATGGAATACCGCGCGACGACCCATCGCGCCGCAGTTTGGCAACCTCCAGCTCGCCGCGGAGTCACGTCATGCTTTCTCGTGGATCGCTATTGCGTCTATTCGTTCTTGCGCCCTTGCTCGTCTTCAGTTCGGGCTGTGCCGAGATGTTCGGGATCTTCGGGCCGGGCGGTGTGTTCGGCCCCGCTCAGTCCTCGGCCAGCGGTGATCCGGGAACGTCGACGACGACCATTGCAGCTCCGTCGTTCGTTGCGTCGCAGCTAGACCCCGCGCTCGAGGCGACGGCCGGCGCGAAGGTCATCGTCGTCGCGGACATGGACGGTGACGGTCTGGACGACTTTGTGTCGGGCTCGAATGAGAGCCAGCCGATTCAGTTGCACATGCGCTCGGGCACAACGGTGGCGTTCAGCACGTTCTCGGTTGCCGGTGGCGGGCCGATCGCCCAGATGGTCGGCCTGGAGGTGGCCGATTTCGATGCCGACGGGAATCCCGACATCGCCGTGCTCATCAAGGATACGGGCTTCGTCCCGGTCGCGGGGGCCAGCATTCGCGGCGCGGTGGTTCTGCTGTTCGCGCCGGCCGATCCGACGGATTCGCTGGCGTGGACCGAGGTGACGATCAACCAGACGTTCATCATCCCAGGCGACGGCGAGGGCATGACCGACTTCGCTATCGCCGACATGAACGGTGACAATCGGCCGGACATCGTGTTGGCGACGAACGAGGTGGGCCCGTCGGATCTCATTCGCCTCTACTTCAACCCCGGGGTTGCGAACGTCAGGAATCCCAACGGCTGGACCGAGACGACGGCGACGGTCGAGACGGATGTCAATGTCGTGACGGCTCTGGAGGTCGCCGACATCGACGGAGACGGCGACAACGATGTGGTCGCCGCATTCCCGACGGCCAAGACGTTCAACTTGCGGTGGATGATCAATCCGTTGGTCGAGGCGGGCGGCGCGGCGGCGGGGGCGGGGGGGGGGGGGCGGCGGGTTTTCGGGGGGCGGGGGGGGGGGGGGGCCGGCAATCCGGGCGGGGGCGTCTCGGGCCGGGGGGGGGATGGCGCGGGCGGGGGGACCGGCCGCG
>CAYYPB010000290.1:0-4376 GCA_964473405.1 uncultured Planctomycetaceae bacterium | reverse complement strand
AGGCCGATCGAATGCAGATTGTGGCACAGGCGTCCCGCCTGTGGTTTCACCGGCGGGACGCCGGTGCCACGGACCCGTTGAAACCTCGTCAACCTGCGGAACCAAGCGTGAGAGCACAATGGCATGAATCCGAAAACAACCATCGGTCTGGTCGTCGCACTGATCCTCGCAGTCCTCGGCATCTGGTGGATACAGTCGCCCTCTAAACCCGACAGCCCCGTTGGCGCCGCCGGCCCGAAGAAGCTCCTCGACCTCCGCGCAGGCGACATCACCGCCTTCGAGGTCAAAACGGGCTCCGCGTCCGCCTTCTGTTTCACCAAGATCGACGGCGACTGGACCATGACAGCTCCTATCAGCGGCCAGGCCGAACAGGCCACCGTCAGCGGCGAAGTCGGCCGGTTTGCGGGCCTCGATTACGTCAAGGCGATCCCCAAGGACGATCCCGATCGCCCCACCGACAAGATGACGTCACTCGCCGACCCTCTCAAGATCGTCAAACTGACCGATGCCGATGGCAAGTCCAGCGTCCTCAAGATCGGCAAGCAGCAAACGCTCGCCAAGCGGCGCTACGTCCAGAAGGAGGGCGACGAGACGATCTACCTCGTCGAGACTGACCTCAACGCCGAACTGGGTCGCGGCCTGGCCGACTACCGCGACAAACGCATCACCGACTTCAACGCCAACGAGGCCGTACGCATCGAATTCCAGGGCGAGTTGAGCTGCACGCTCGTCAAGCAAGACGCGAAATGGACAATCGAGTCGCCCGTCCAGGCCCGCGCCGACGCAACGGCCGTCAACAAGTTGCTCGGCGGCGTGCAGGGTCTGCGGGTCGACGGTTTCGTCGAAGGCGAACCCGCCAGCCTTCGGCCCTTTGGTCTCGAGCCACCGCGACTGACGGTCGAAGTCACGACGGAACACAAGACACTCCGCCCCGTCGAAGGCCCGCCGACCACCCAGCCCGCACCAACGCAGTACGACATCGAGACAAAGGTCCACGGCGCGACATTCGGCGGCACGGCCGACGGCAAGGTCTTCGCCAAACTCGCCTCCGCCGACAGTCGCGGCGTCTTTCAAGTGGCCGAGGCCGCCCTGGCCGATATCCGATTGCCACTGGACGACCTCCGAGACAAACGCATCGCCATCATCCAGCCCTCCCGAGTGCAACGGATCAAGATCGTAGCCGGCGCCGACGCCGTCGAGCTAACGAAGCAGGGCAGCGAGTGGACAATCGCCGCGGCAGCCGACGAATCGAGCCCGACCGTTGCGGAGTTCGCCGCCGTTGACGATCTGCTCAAGGCCATCGGCAGCATGAAGGCGATCGGCTTCGAACAAGACCCGTCGCCCAAGCTCGGCCTCGACGCCCCGCGCGCGTCGGTGGAGCTCACCATCGAAGGCCAACGCGAACCCGTCAAGCTTCTGTTGGGGCACCCGACTCCCAGCAAGACAGGAGCCTACATTCGCAACAAGGGTGAGGACTTCGTCGCTGTCGTCACAGCCGCCGACGCCGAATCGCTCGCGGTCGGCCCCATCGCCTATCTCGGCCGAGACATTCTCTCATTCGCGTCAGACCGAGCATCTCGAATCGAGATCGTCCGCGATGGCAATACATCCACCGTCGAGCGAACCGAAGGGCGCTGGCGACTCACGGCCCCCGTCGAGGGCGAGGCCGAAGGCGCGGCCGTCCGGAGCATGCTCAGCGACTTGTCCAATCTCCGAGGCCGGCGCGTCGTCGCGCGAACCGAAGACGCGGCAAGCTTCGGCTTGTCCGGCCCAACCGCGATCGAGACAACCATCACCGTCGAGCCGCCCCCCCCGCCAGCCACGCAGCCCGTCGGCGCCGCCGCGCCGGAGCCCGAAGCCCCGACGACACACACGATCATCGCCGCCAGACACGACGGCAAGGCCTACGCCATGAAAGCCGGCGGCGCGACGATCTGCGAAGTCGACGGCAAAGTGCTGGGCGACCTAGAAGCCGAGTTGCTGGACACGCATGTTCTGGCCATCCAATCCGCCCAAGTTACGCGATTGGCCTTCTCGGGCCCGTCGTCGTTCGCCTTCGACAAGACCGGCGGCAAATGGACGCTCGCGGGCGAGGCCAGCTTCAAGACCGACACGACCAAGATAGACGCGATTCTGAACGCCCTGGGCGCAGTGCGAGCGAAACGCTACGTTGCCTACCATGATGCCGACCTGGCCCTATTCGGCCTCGCCGATCCGAATGCACTTGAGATCGAGGTCTCGATGGCCACGACTCCGACCGTAACACTACGCCTGTCCGCGACAGGCCCCGAAGGCGGGGCTCGCTTTGCCTGCCTCGCGAGCAATGCCGGCCGCGTGTTTGTCATCAAGGCCGAGGACGCCGCAAAGATCGAAAAGAAAGTGACCGACTTCCAGAAGGCCGCACCGTAAGCACACCGATAGAATGGTGAATGCTCAACCGCCGCAAGACCGATCGGGCCGAAACCCACATCGCCGCCGGCAGTCGTCTGATCGATCCCGATGCCGCCGAGCATCCACCGAGGACGCCAAGGAACGCCGATATGACACGCATCGAATGTGGTCCTACCACCGAGCGAAGGGTTCGAACCGCCCTGTTCTTCATGATGTTCGCCGTGTTCGCCGCCTATTTCCTCTACGATGGTTGGATCGGCTATCCCGCCGAGAACTTCCGCGAACACCTCGAGGACTTGCCGGTCGAGCTGCGCGAAGACGCCGCCAACGCCCGGATCTATGCCAGCGTTGCGGAAGACGCGGGAGAAAGGGCCCAAACAGCCCTCACCAAGTTCGACGCCAAAGCCCAGCGCCAAGCCCTGGAAGACACGTTCGGTGGGCCACCCTCGTACGAATCCGCGGAGGCGATCTACTACTTCGGCCCCGTCCATCGCGTAAAAATCGGTTTCACCAAGAACGGCAAGCTGAAGTCCCTCCCCGTCGCCAACTACGCCAAGAAAACCGCCACGAGCATCGCCTGGCAAAAGGGCCTCGGCGTCGGCCTGGCTGTCTTCTCGCTCATCATCCTGCTGCATCTGATCCGCGTGTTCCGAGCGCGCCTCGTCTTAGACGAAGAGGGCCTCCGCCTCACGGGCAAAGCGCCCATCGCATGGGAAGACATCCGCTCACTCGAGAGTGACGAATTCGAGAAGAAGGGTTGGGTCGACCTCGTGTGCGAGCGCGGCAGCTCCAAAAGAACGGTCCGACTCGACGAATACCACGTCACGGACTTCCCAGCGGCCATGGCCGAGATCTGCTCGAGAAAGGGCTTCGAAGACCCCGTCGCCAAGGAAAAGGCCCGCAAGCAAGCCGAGTCCCCGGGCACCTAGTGTACCTTCACGTGGCGTACCTTCACGTAGCGTACCTTCACGCCTCGTCTTGCGGGTCGAAGAGCCGCCAACTGCGCTGTGGCACCGGCGTCTCGCCGGTGAAATCACAGGCGGGACGCCTATGCCACAGGGCAGGATGAACCCGCAGAACCAAGTGTGACGATGCACGAATACGGCAGCGCTACCTTGTCACTCAGGGAAGAGCCGCGGGCTTTCCCGGCGCGCCGGGACGCGGCCGTGCGGCGTCGAGTGGCACTCACTCGCGTGGAAACACCGTGCGGGCCAAGACCCCGCCCCTCAGTCCAACCGAATCGGCCTGATCTGCTCCGGTGATGGCGGGGCCGGCAAGGGCGAAAACCCTGCCCCTCCCACCAGCGACGAAACGGGCTCGGCCGACGCGTTCTCTTCGATCGACGCCGAGTCGCCGGACGCCTCATCGCCGCCTGTGTCGGGCTCCGCCGCCTCCACCGCCGGCAGCAGCGTCATCTCACATCGACCCTGCAAGACGCCCCCATCTCGAACGATCACCTTCTGAGCGCGAACGTCACCGATGATACGCCCCGTCGCACCCACCTCGATAATCCCGTTGGCACTCACCGACCCACGCACGCGGCCCTTTATCACGACGTTGTTTGCCTTGATCTCCAGGTTGAGTTGCGAGCTCGGCTCCACGAGAATGTCCCCGCACGTCACGAGGCTCCGGCCAGGGTGAGCCCCGACGATCCGCAGACTCTCCAACGTCACCCGCTTCTGACAATGCGGACAAAACACGGACAACGCACGCGCCGCCACTCGCATCATTCCGCCGCAATGGCAACATCTGACGATTTGGGTGTTCATGGGGAGGCTTCTCGGCGGCTCAAGGTCAGCGTTTGGGCAGGATTCTACGCCAACTCGCCGCATTGTGCATCAGGAACATCCCCCTCCCCCAGCCCCCGGCTCTGCCGCGGGAGTTCGCAAGCGAGTCCATCGGCCGCGCCAGCCCAGAATTGCGACCCAAGGGAGGGTCCATGACAGTTCAGGCGGCATAGATCCGAGCCCCCAACGAGGGTTCCC
>CAYYPB010000289.1:0-4379 GCA_964473405.1 uncultured Planctomycetaceae bacterium | reverse complement strand
GGCATGAATGGCCGGGCCTTGGATCGGAACCCTCTGCTGGGCTCGGGCGGCGTCAATGGGCCTGCGTCGGGCTATTCCTTTGACGGCGGGTTTCGGGCTCGGTCGCTCATTACCGGCAACATGACCGGGCTGGCGTCCTTTCACGGCCAGAGTCAGGTTCTCCAGGGCAACGGCTTTCGGGGCGGGCTGCCATCGGCCGGCCTGTCGGGCTTTGCGGCCCGTAGCGTCGGGCTGGGGCAGGTCCGTTCTCGCCGCGCATTGGCCCCCACGTCCTATCTGGGCACCCAAGAGACCATCCCCGACCTCGGATTCATCCGACGCGGCCTCAATCGGCCAGGCGCTTCGCTATTGATCAGCCCGTTGACGCGACGGCCCCGTGCGACGGTCCAGGAGGCCCGTAGCAAGCTGCTGGACATCCGCCTGCCCGCGGCCACGCGGGTCGGCGTGCAGCCCGATCTCTCGACGTATGGCACGCGACAGCGACCGCTGGTGTCGGGCGGCATCCCGGCCGGTCGCGAGGCGTCCCAGGCAGCGGACGCCGCCCAATATGGGGGCCGAACGCTACTGCGGCCAGGAACCTACGGCGGGCTGGATGCGGCGTCTGGGGGCTTGTCCCCCGCCTCGTCGCCGTTTGGCCTCGCGGCGGATTCGTCGATCTTCGGTTCGCCTGGCCCGGGGTCGTTCCGGTCGCCAGCGGTGGGTGAAGGCAACACGTCCGAATCGCGGCGATCGATCGATGCCGCCATGCTGAGCCGAAGGTTGGATCGCCCCATCGATGGGCGGAAAACGCTGTCGGGCAAAGGAGAGACAGGTCGCGAGCTCGGGCACCGAGCAGCGTCGGGCGAGCGGCACCGGCCCGGCGACGGATTCAACGATCCCCGTACCGTCGGCGTCGGTGCGGAGCAGCACCCGGGCGACAAGCGAGACGCCAGGGCCGACGAGCTGGCCGTGTTCACCGCGGGCGGAAAGAGATCCCTGTCGGCCACCAAGGGCATCGTGACCGGGTTCGATCGCGGGACTCCTGGGGGCGCGGCCGCGAGACCGGCCAATCTGGGCGCGGACCGATTCGCCGATTTCGCCAGCGCTGTCCAAGCGGCTCAAGCAGGCGGGGCCTCTCGCCTCGGCTTCCTGGCCGGGTCGGGCATCGCCGATGCCGAGGCGGCGGCACCAGGCTCTCCGACGGCTGCGTTCGACCCGAACGCGGCGGCAGGCATCGGGGCGCAGGCATCAGCCGAGCCGCCCACTCGTCCGCGGGGCGAGAGCGTCAGGCAATCGGCCACGGCCGTCCAATGGGCGGGCGAACTCCTCGACGATCCGATCAAGAGCTTCGTGGGGCGATATCGCAGCCAACTCAACACGTACATGAAACAGGCGGAAGACGCGCTGCACGGCGGGAAGTTCTATGACGCCGCCCGTCTGTTCGACCTGGCCCACACGGTCGAGCCGGCGAACCCTCTGCCGCTGCTTGGGCGGGGCCACGCGCTGGTTGCAGCGGGGGACTACCTGTCCGGCGAGATCGCCCTGGAGCGGGGTCTCAATCGGTTCCCCCAGATCGTGGCGTTCCGCCTGGACTTACCCTCGCTCGTTGGGCGCCAGGACACGTACGACCTTCGCCGACTGGATCTGGAGAAGCGACTCGATACGCGGGAGCACTACAAGCTGCGGTTCGTGTTGGGCTATCTGGAGTTGTATTCCGGCCTGCAGGCGCAGGGGCTTCGCAACTTGCGGCGAGCGGCCGAACGCGCACCAGCCGAGAGCATCATCGCGATCTTTCCCGATCTGCTGCTGGGTCGCCAAGCACTGCCTCCCGTGGGGCGGCGGCATCGCTGAGCGTCGCCGAACGCGTCGTCGCCGGCGATGTCTCCCGGTTGCGTCGGCATATCCTTCCCAGTCTATATCTTCAAGTGTGGAGTTGTGTCGCACGCGTCGCTTCGAGGCGGGCGTACTGCTCAGTTGATCGGGATCGACCGGTGTAGTTATCGGACGCGAGGATGCTCGCCGTCATAACCGTAAAAAAACTCCCAAAACAACCAGTTTTCTGCTTGACAGGGTAGTTAAAAAAGAAAGCACCGAGCGCCACAAGGGCCATCTCGGTGCTTTCCGGAGGGGAAAGAAGCCTGATAATATGCCCATTTTCAGGGGGTTTATGCCCCTGATCGACCTCCGAATGAATCCGTACTCGACAGATGCGGTGTATTATACCCCTGTTTCCGTCGACTATCCAGATTATCGGCTGGCCTAGCGAGAAACTGCACTGTTTCGAGTGCCAATCCACTTTTCGTCCAGCGGTATCGCCGCCTCCCTCGGGCAGCGGCACGGCCGACGCGTCTGCGGATGATTCCCCCCAGCCCCCCGCTCTGCCGGGGGGACAGCGCGGTCGTTGAATCTGCCTGCGGAGTTCCCCAGTGGAGCCGAGGGCTGAGGGAACAGGGCAATCGCCAGAATGACTTTCCCCACGATCAGGTGCGGATTGCCCGATCCCGGGGCCATGATGGTTTCGGCTCTGATCACCCGCTCGGAAGGGATGATACACCGGAGCATCCTTGCGATTGCCCTGGCTGAGGGAAGCTCGGACGCGGCGTTCGGTTGACAGGGCAACGAGAATGCCTACACTCGCTCGGCTTGCTCGGACCGCGTCAGGCGGTCGGCAAGGGCGGCAATGAGGCCCCGTAGCTCAATTGGATAGAGCGCAGCCCTGCGAAGGCTGAGGTTGGTAGTTCGAGTCTACTCGGGGTCGTCCTGGCGAGACGTGGCGGCGGCGGGCGTTCGTGTCCTCATTGGGGATCGCGCAACAATCACATGGCCGATTGTGCCCAGCGGTGTCGTCACTGGCTTGCCGTTTGGCGGATCGACCCTTCATGTTGACCTTGCGCGGTTCCTCAGCAGACGTCGAGCCCCATGCGATAGAGTGTTTGGGCGTTCGGGTTCCACAACGTCGGTTCGGGCCGCTAGAATCCTCTCACGATGACCATCGAAACGAACGTGAGTCCTGGTGCGCTCGGCGACATCGCCGCGAAGGTGGAGTCGGGCCAGCGTCTCTCCCATGCCGACGGCGTGCGGCTGTTCGCCTCTCGCGATGTCCACGAAATCGCTCGGTTGGCGGATAGTGTGCGCCGGCGACTTCACGGCGACGTGGCCTACTTCAACGTCAATCGCCACATCAACTACACGAACTACTGCGTCTTGCGATGCCGATTCTGTTCCTTCTACAGGGCGATCCCCAAGCCCGGCGATGGCCCGCCCCCGCCCGGCGATATCGAGACAGACGCCTACGAACTGTCGGTCGAGCGCATCACCGAGCTAGCGAAGTCGGCGTACGACGACGGTGCCACGGAGGTCCACATCGTCGGTGGCCTGCACCCCACGTTACCGTTCTCGTACTACACGGACTTGTGCCGGTCGATACGGTCGTCATGCCCCGAGATTCACATCAAGGCCTTCACCGCCATCGAGATCATCCACCTCGGCCGGATCGCCAAGCCGCGTATGACGATCGCAGCCGTACTAGAGGCCCTGCGCGAAGCGGGCCTCAACAGCCTGCCCGGCGGCGGGGCGGAGATCTTCGACGATCGCGTTCACAAGGAGGCCTATCGGTCCAAGGTCGGCGAAGAGGGCTGGTTCGACGTACACATGACCGCCCACGGCCTGGGCATCCCCTCGAATGCGACGATGCTCTACGGTCACGTCGAAACACCTGCGGAACGAGTCACCCACATGGTGAAGCTCCGCGACCATCAGGACGCCTCGATCGAGGGCGGCGGCGCGGCGTTCAACTGCTTCGTGCCACTGTCGTTCATTCCGCAGGGCAGCGAGTTGTCGCATCTTCCCGGTCCGACGGGACTCGACGATCTGAAGACGCTGGCCATCAGCCGGTTGATGCTGGACAACGTCCCGCACCTCAAGTCCTTCTGGATCATGCACTCGCCGAAGTTGGCCCAGGTCGCCTTGAATTGGGGGGTGGACGACCTCGATGGAACGGTCGTTCACTACGACATCACGCGGCGGCAGGGCGTCGCGGGCAGTCGGCATCAAGCGCTGACGATAGACCAACTGCGCCGCATGATCGCCGAGGCCGGCTTTCGGCCCGTCGAGAGGGATTCGCTGTATCGCCGCGTGATCCGAGAGGGCGACCAGTGGACGCTAGCGCATCGTCACACCTGAATCCGCGGGTTTCTGGTTCCATATTTCTGTGGCACCGGCGTCCCGCCGATGGGACCACAGGCGAGACGCCTGTGCCACACAGACGTTGGAGCCTCGTCAACCCGCAGCTTGGAGTGTGGGGATGCACTAGTGTATGGTCACACCTGTTCTTGCGGGTTCGCCACGCCAAACCGAACCGCGACCGTGAGGGAGTGGCCGATCCGGGCGGCCGTCGGCCG
>CAYYPB010000288.1:0-4400 GCA_964473405.1 uncultured Planctomycetaceae bacterium | reverse complement strand
CCTGCGAAGTCGCCGCTGCGATGCAGACCGGCAAGAAGTACGGCATGCAGTTGCTCGACGATCACTTGTGGAACCTGTTCAACGGGGGGCAGATCGAGGCTGCGGAGATGTTGGACAAGGCTCGACAGGCCGGCGAGTTGCAGGACAAGCTGGAGAAGGCCGGCAAGCTACACGAGGCCGGTGACGCCATGATCCAGGGTATGGAGCAGAACGTCGAAGACGACGACGAAGAATCGCAGGGATAGAGCCGCATTGCCGTCAACCGTGACTTGACGGGCTGAAACGAGCCGCACCGCATATGAGAACGGTTGGCCCGTTCAGTATGGAGGACGCCATCATGGCAGCAGTTGAACCCAAACCATCCGGGAAGCGGGGCGCCAGTCGCTCCGGCCGTTTCAAGGGTCGGCCTCTCGGTCGCATCCTCATCAAGATGGACAAGGTCAACCGCAAGCAGGTCCATGAGGCCCTGGCGGTTCAGAAGGCCAAGCGCGGCCCGATCGGGCAGATCCTGATCGACTTGGGCTACATCCAGGAGGCCGATCTTCAACTGGCGTTGGCCGCTCAGATTGGCATGGAGCCGGTCAACCTCGATGCGATCGATGTCGGCGAGGACGTCATCGATCTCGTGGCCAACCAGATGGCCAACACCTACCGCATCATTCCCGTCGAATTCGACGAGACGACGAACACCGTCGACATCGCGATGGCTTCGCCCGACAATTTTCAGGCCACCGACGACCTTCGCAAGTTGCTGGGCATCAACGTTCGGCCGCGTATCGCGACGGAAGATCAGATCACGGCTTCGCTCGGTCGGTATTATCCCGGGGACGCCGGCCAGTCGATCAACGACCTGCTCGACGAACTGGGTGACAACGAGGATCTGGCCAAGTTCCAAGATCGCGGCGATTCGATCGACCTCGAGGAATTGAAGGAGCTCGTCGAGTTGAACCCGGTGAAGCAGCTCCTGAACCTCGTGCTGCTCCAGGCGATCCGCGATCATTCGAGCGACGTTCACTTCGAGCCGTTCGAGGACGAGTACAAACTCCGCTATCGCATCGACGGCGTGATTTATGAGATGATGCCGCCGCCGCGTTATCTCGCGATGGCGATCGCCAGCCGCATCAAGGTCATGGCCAACCTGGACATCGCCGAGCGCCGCTTGCCCCAGGACGGCCGCATCAGCCTCACCGTCGGCGGCAACCCCATCGATCTTCGCGTCGCGGTCTTGCCCACCTTGTTCGGCGAGTCGGTCGTGTTGCGTATTCTCGACCGCGGCAACGTCAGCCTCGATCTGGACAAGATCGGGATGCGCGAAGACGACCTCAAGACGTTCCAGACGCTCATCCGACGGCCCCACGGCGTCATCATCAATACGGGCCCCACGGGCTCGGGTAAGACGACCACGCTGTATGCGGCGTTGAACACGCTCAACGATCCGGAAGTCAAGATTCTCACGGCCGAAGACCCCGTCGAGTACGACATCGATGGCATCATCCAATGTCAGGTGGCTCCTGATGTGGGCAAGACTTTCGGCCGGCTGCTACGGAGCTTCCTCCGACAGGATCCGGACGTGATCCTCGTCGGTGAGATTCGCGACCTCGAGACTGCACAGATTTCGATTCAGGCCTCTTTGACCGGTCACTTGGTTTTCACGACCCTGCACACGAACGACGCACCGTCGGCGGTCGCGCGACTCTTGGACATCGGGGTCGAGCCGTTTCTCATCACGGCCACGTTCGAGGCCGTCGTCGCCCAGCGGCTCGCGCGGCGCATCTGCACGCACTGCAAGGAGTCGTTCTCGCCGGGCGAAGATCAGTTGATGGAACTGCTGCTCCGGCCTGAAGATGTGGAGGGGCAGACCTTCTACTTCGGCAAGGGCTGCGACTATTGCAATGGGACGGGCTACCGCGGTCGTGTCGGTCTGTTTGAGATTCTCGTTTTCGACGACGAGATCCGCGATCTCATCATGCAAGGCGCCTCGACGAATGTCATCGCCGAGGCCGCCATCAAGAAGGGCATGCGTACGCTTCGCGAAAGCGGTCTGCTGGCCCTCTACGATGGTGTCACTACGATTGAAGAGATCGTCAAGGAAACGGTGATGAGCGAGTAGGGCGGCTCGGAAGCGGTGCGGATCATCCTATCTCGCTAGCCTGTGAATTGTCGCAGCCGATAAGCGCTCGCTTTCGGGCGTGGCGATGCGTTTGAACCGCGTAATTACAATCTCTTCAAGAGCTTATAATCTCCTGCCCGCCGTCCTTCGGCTATGCTTTGAGCGTGCGTGTCGCGTTTCTGCGCGGCCTCGATCGCATCACGCCGAGTCGCGAGTCGCGGGCGCGACCTTCCTCGGCTATACTTCCGCACATTGCCCGCGACATGTGAGGCGTTTCCACCGAGCTTGCCCGGCGTCGAAGGCCGACCCGGGTGTCGGAAGCGACCTCGGGCAACTATTCAGATCAATCCGGACCGTGGTTGCGTCCCGCCCAACGCTAGAGACTCATCGACGCGGCCTGTCCGGGGCGGCACTGCAAAGGAGGTCCCATGCGTATCGCTGACATAGGTGAATGCCGGAAGGGGGAGCGGTTCGCAGCCGTGACCCGGGGCAACGTGCATCAGACTCCGCAGTGGCAGCAGATGAGTCCCGAGGTTCGCGAGGCGGTCGAAGTCGTGTCCACGGTCCTTCCGTTCCGATGCAACGCCTATGTGATGCGCGAATTGATCGATTGGGACCGCGTTCCGAACGATCCTATGTTCCAACTGACCTTCCCGCAGAGGGGGATGCTCTCGGAGGAGGACTACACCACCCTCGCGTCGCTGCTTCGTGCAGGCGTACCGAAGGAGCGGATCGATCGGGAGGTTCTTCGAATCCGCCTGGCGTTGAACCCGCATCCGGCGGGGCAAATGACGCACAACGTGCCGACCCATCGCGGGGAACCGGCCCACGGTATCCAACACAAATATCGCGAGACCGTTCTTTTCTTCCCGAGCAACGGACAGACGTGTCACGCCTACTGTACGTTCTGCTTTCGTTGGGCCCAATTCGTCGGCATGGAGGAACTGAAGTTCTCCAACAACGACGTCGACATGCTCTCGGCCTATCTTCGCGATCATCGTTGGGTGACCGACGTGCTGTTCACGGGCGGCGACCCGATGATCATGAACACCAAGAATCTTCGCCGCTATCTCGATGCGATGCTGCATCCCGATCTGGAGCATGTGCAGACGATTCGCATCGGGACGAAATCGCTGGCCTATTGGCCGCAGCGTTTTGTGACCGACGCGGATGCCGACGATTTGATTCGCCTCTTTCACCGCGTCGCCGACAGCGGCAAACACCTATCGATCATGGGGCACTATTCGCACCCCGTCGAGTTGTCGACCGACATGGCGCGCGAGGCGCTGCGTCGTCTGCGGGGGGCTGGTGTGCATGTGCGTATGCAGTCGCCCTTGATCCGCGGCGTCAATGACGATGCCAAGACGTGGTCCGACCTGTGGCGTACGGGCGTTCGCTTGGGGGCGGTGCCGTACTATATGTTCGTCGAGCGGAATACCGGGGCGCGGCACTACTTCGAGGTGCCTTTGGCGAGAGCCTTGGACCTCTTCCAGTCGGCTTATCGTCGGGTTTCGGGCATGGCTCGCACAGTTCGCGGGCCGTCGATGTCTGCGTTGCCCGGTAAGGTCCACATCCTCGGCGTCACGGAATCGAATGGCGAGCGGCTCTTTGTACTCGAGTACTTGCAGGCCAGGGATCCCGATCTCGTTCGACAGCCCTTCTTCGCCAAGTTCGATCCGACGGCTGTGTGGTTTGACGATCTGGCGCCCGCCACGCAAACCGACGAGCCCTTCTTTGCCGCTGTGGAACCGGAATCGGTGCCCTTCGGTCGGCCGTCGCAGTTGCCGGTGCCGCTCGAAGGCCCACATACGGTCTGACCTCCTTGCATTTGGACGCGGGGCCGCTGCGTTTCGCAGTTGTCCTAAGCCGGCATTCGTAGGCGACGCAAGGCCTCCAGAACCACTTCATATCCGTGATCGCCCAGTCCACGAGGTTTCCCTTCGGGGCGAGGGCTGCCGCTTTTCAACAGTGGAATTCTCGTGCAGTCAGGAAAACGTGTAGTTGACGGCGACTGGATTTCCCCTTGTACTGCCACTGGAAACTGAATACCGTGCGACGTTCGCAATCTGAGTAGGGAAGGGATAGGGATTGATTGCTAAGGAGACAGCGTAATGGCGACAAGTAAGTTGAAGTGCCCGAAGTGTGCCAGGACCTTTGGTATGTCTGCGCATTTGGCGCGGCATCTCTCGGCGGGGCACGGCGAGAAGGCAGCGGCCAAGAACAAAGCCGGCAAGCGAGGCGGGCGAAAGCCTGGCTCGCGAAGACCCCGCCCGGCGCACGGGGCTCGCTT
>CAYYPB010000287.1:0-4426 GCA_964473405.1 uncultured Planctomycetaceae bacterium | reverse complement strand
AGGCGACGGGCGATCTTCTTGGCTCGTCGCTGATTGGCGGGCAGATCGACGAGGTTGCGCATCGAAGACAGTGGCGGCGAGCCCCAGGGGATGATCTCGACTTCCTGATCGAGCCCGGCGTCGCGGAGGCCTCGGACGGTTCCCGCGTATTGCCAGCCGCTCCCCTCAATGCCGGGCAACATGACGACGTGGCCGCTCGACGGCTGGGTGCCCGCCGGCTTCATCAGGTCAGGCTCTAGGCAACCTGCCGAGCCTGAAAGAACTGCCGCCAGGGACAACCATCGAAGCGGCTGCGATAGGTGCGTTCTTCGCCGTGTCATGTTTCCAGAACCTCTGACTGAACGATCAGTCCAGGTTAACGGACGGATGCCGCGCAAGGCACGGTTTGAGGCCCGATTCTCGATTCCACACCGGACGGGCAACCCTGGCCAGCGTCCCAAGCGCGACAACAGAGGCTCTGGACAGCGGCAAGGCCCTAACCACGCACGCTGGGCCGTGTCCAATTGCGCGAAGCGGTCGGCCTGTTGCATCGCCGCCGCATGGACATGAACTGCCTCGCTCGGAGACCTGTGCGATGAAGACGAAGATTCAGAACTGGATGTTGGCGGCGTCAGCGCTCTGTGTAACGATACTGGCGACGGGCTGTGACGATCAAGAGGTGGATGGAGCGTTCGGTATCGCTTATTCGATTGCCGATCTGGCCTACAGCATTTGGCTCATCGCGGACTAGCGCGCCGAGGCGAGCCGGGCCGTCCTCGGCCCCGGCCATCGGGCCGCTGATGCCGCGCCGCTACCCCAGCGCGTCCGCGACGATCTCCATGACGTGTCGGGGTTGCGCATCAGTGTGATGCTCGATATGGCATCGGCAACTGAATCCCGTAACAGCAACGGTGGCATCAACGCACTGGCGGATGGCGGGGAAGAGCCTCTCTTCTCCGATCATACGGGCGACATCGTGATGCTCGACCTCGTGGCCAAACGCACCCGCCATGCCGCAACATCCGCTGTCGATTTCTGTCGCTCTTCCTCGGGTGGCGGCTTCGAGAACGGCAATGGCCGCGTCGGTGCCGATGAGCGCCTTCTCGTGGCAGTGGCCGTGGAAACGAACGCCGCGCGAGCCTTCGGCGAATCGAAGTCGGTCTGGCTGCTTCAACAATGCCGCGGCGACAAACTGCTCGGCCGTCGTCGCGCACACAGCGACGCGCCGGGCATCCTGTGTGCGAACGAGCTGCGGCACTTCGTCCGTAAACGTCAGCAAGCAGCTCGGCTCCGTCCCGATGATGGGGATACCTTTGGCAGCGTAGGGCCCGAGGACCGCCACGTTGCGTTCGGCGAGGCGTTGGGCCTTGTGGAGCAAACCCCGGCTGATCGCCGGCCGGCCGCAGCAGACGGTCTGCGGCACGATCACGCGATGGCCGAGTTCTTCCAGCACCTTGACCGCGGCGATGCCCACCTGCGGGGTGAAGTGGTTCGTCCAAGTATCGACGAAATAGACCACGGGTGTCATTCCCGCGTCATTTCGGGAAGCGTGCTTGTGTTCGTGCCTTGTGAACCAGTCGCGGAAGGTCTGCTCTGCGAGCAGTGGTGGCGCCATGCGACGATCGAAACCGAGCAGCCGGTCCGCGAGCGTTCGTACCCACGACGACTGCGCGACTGCATTGGCGAGCCGTGGCATCGCACTGCCGAGTGCTGTCAGATCGGCGGTCGCCACGATCAAGCGGCTGCGCAGGCCGGGACCATGCCGCCGGTTGCGCTCGCTTAGCCACTCGGCCTTGAGTTTGGCCATGTCGACCCCGGTAGGGCATTCGCTCTTGCACGCCTTGCACGAAAGGCAGAGGCCCATGACCTCGTCGAGTGCCGCGTCCGAGAGCCCGTCGAGTAGGCTGCCATCGGAGAGAGCGACGCGCAGCGCGTTGGCCCTGGCCCGCGTCGTGTGCGTCTCGTTGCCGGTCGCCGCGTAGGACGGACACATCGTGCCGGCACTCCGCCCGCGACAGGCGCCGACGCCGCTGCACATCTTGACGAGGCCGAGCATTCCGCCGTGTTCGGAGAAGTCGAGGGTCGCGCCTTCGTGTTCATTGCGTGCGACAGACGAACAATGGGAATCGTCTGGGCGCCAAACGGCAAGCCCTGGGGTCGGCCGTTCTGTGCGCCTGGCGGTAGAGCCTCGTAGGTTGGCTGTCATCGGCAGCGGCGAGACGATCTTGCCGGGATTCAGCAGGCCATCGGGATCGAATGTGTGTTTGATCGTCTCGAAGGCCGCGACGATTTTCGGCCCGTACATCTTCTCGATCCACGACGAACGGATGATGCCGTCACCGTGTTCACCGGTCATCGTACCGTTGAACTCCAGTGCCAAGGTGCTGACGCGATCGGCGATTCGCCGCATGCGCTCGATGTCGTCGGATCGCCCCAGGTTCAAGACGGGCCGAACGTGCAAGCATCCGACGCTGGCGTGTGCGTAGTAGCCGGCCTGATCCACATTCTCTTCCCGAAGGATCTCGGTGAATCTCCCGATGTAGTCGGACAATCGCGACGGATCGACCGCCGTGTCTTCAACGAAGGCGTACGGCTGGCGCTCGCCGGGCTTGGACATGAGCAGGCCGAGCCCGCTGTTGCGGAGTTCCCATAGGTCGGCTTGTTGCGTTGGATCCTCGATGATCGGCCAGGCATAGCCTTGTGGACGTGATTTGAGATCGGCCGCCAAACGGCCAAGCCGTTGTCGGAGCGTGCCTTCATCGTCGCCGAATAGCTCGATGATGAGGATCGCTTGGGGGTCGCCCTTGATGGCGCCTCGCCGACGCGCCATGGCAGGCTGTTTGGCGGCCGCGTCCAGGATCAGCTTGTCCACGAGTTCGACGGCCGCCGGTGTGTGCTTGAGTGCGAGGGGCGTCGCGGCCAGAGATTCGAGCAGGTCGTCGAAATGCGCGACGACCATCCCGCGACATCGAGGCAGCGGCGTGAGGCGCAGCGTGGCACCGACCACGATGGCGAGCGTCCCCTCGCTGCCGCAGAGAATCGCCTGCATATTCGTGGCACGGCCATCCTCGACATGAAGGCGATCGAGTCCGTAGCCACCGTTGCTGCGTAGTAGCTTGGGAAACCGGCGTTCGATTTCGTCTACGCAGTCGTGGCAAGTTCGCCCGAGAACCGCTTCGCAGTGTTTCGCGAGCTCACTTCCCTGATCGCAGGCACCCTCGCCCCAGGTGTGTTGCTCGCCATTCGCCAGAACGACATCCAGCGATTGAACATGGTCCACGGTTCGACCGACGAGGACTGAGTGCGCACCGCACGAGTTGTTGGCGATCATGCCGCCGATCGTCGCTCGGCTGCTCGTGGCAACATCGGGAGCAAAGTGCAGGCCGTGCGGCGCGACGGCACGGTTCAGATCATCCAACACGACGCCGGGCTCCACGCGGACCGTGCCATTCGCAACGTCGATATCCAGGATGCGATCCAGGTATCGCGAGCAATCGAGCTGGATGCCGCGATTGACCGCGCCGCCCGTCAGGCCCGTACCGGCTCCGCGCGCCGTCAGCGGCACACCGTGCGTGCGACAGGCGTTCAGTGTTCGGACGACATCGTCGACGCAGCGTGGGGATACGACGCCATCTGGAACGATCTCGTAGATGCTGGCGTCCGTCGCGTAGATCGCACGGATCAGCCGATCCGATCGAACGTCCCCCTTGAACGCGGGGTCCGTGCGGAGCATCTCGAGCGATTTGTCGGTGGCAGGATCACGCATGGCTCTCGACGCACTGTAGGGACGTTGCACGCGACCGCAAGGCCGACGGGTTTGCGAGCGGTGAGACGATAGGTAGACTGGCCTGCGGAGGCCAATGCTATGTCGACAAGCACGTCGCTCGGCGAACTACTATCGAAGCACACGATCCGCGCGCACGACGACTTGGTCCGCACCGAAGCCAAGGGGATTCGCTGTCTGGCCTGCGGACATCGATGTCTCGTGCGGCCGGGCCGGCATGGCGTTTGTCATGTCCGATTCAATCGCGACGACGAGCTGCGCGTCCCCAGCGGGTACGCCGCCGCCGTGCAGGTCGATCCCATCGAAAAGAAACCTTTCTATCACGCGCTGCCGGGGCGAGACGCGCTGTCGTTCGGGATGCTAGGCTGCGACCTGCATTGCAGCTTCTGCCAGAACTGGGTGACATCACAGGCCCTTCGGGACGATCAGGCCGTCAGCATGCCGACGTTTTGTACGGCCGAGCAACTCGTCGGCATTGCCGTCGATCGCGGCGCGCCGGCTATCGTCTCGACGTACAACGAGCCGCTCATCACCAGCGAATGGGCGGTCGAAGTCTTCGCGCTGGCCAAGGCCGAGGGGATCATCTGCGGCTATGTCTCGCACCGAAACGCCACACCGGAGGTTGTGCTGTTCCTCCGCCCGTGTGTATCTCTCTATCGCGAG